>NZ_DBHD01000052.1:0-4525 GCF_002296025.1 Microbacterium sp. UBA837 | reverse complement strand
TTCGAGACGCGCAAGCTCGTGGATCGGGCCAAGGGCCTGCTGAACGAGAAGATGGGCCTCTCCGAGCCTGAGGCATTCCGGTGGATTCAGAAGGCCTCGATGGACCGCCGCCTCACCATGCAAGACGTCGCGAAGGCGATCATCGAGCAGCTGGCGCCGAAGAAGGCCTGACACCCCGGCCCGCTCAGCCCGGGCATTCGCTCACGCGCAGAGTCGACGAGCGCGCGACGCTGGTTCACGCCTCAGGGCGCGTGAGTTCCTCGGGAAGCGGCACATCCTTGATGAGGTTCGTGATCCGAATTGTGGAGCAACGACGGCCCTCATCGTCGGACACCACGATCTCGTGAACGGTCATGCTGCGGCCCAGATGCACGGGCGTGCACACGCCGGTCACGAGACCCGAACGCGCGGACCGCGTGTGCGTTGCGTTGATGTCGACCCCGACCGCGAGGCGTCCGGGGCCCGCCCAGAGGTTCGCGGACATCGATCCCAGCGATTCGCCGAGAACGACGTACGCGCCACCATGCATGAGGCCGACAGGCTGCGTGTTGCCCTCCACGGGCATCGTCGCAACGGAACGCTCCACGGTGAACTCGACGAACTGCATGCCCATTTTTTGGGCGAGAGTCCCCATGCCGCGCTGCGCCGCCCACTCCATACCGTTGACATTAGCCGGATGCTGCGTGCTCATGACCACCCTCGGGAGAAGTGCTGTCGGAAGCCGTGGGTAGGCTGACAGAGTGACGGACTCCTCGAAGCCTACCCTCCTGGTCGTCGACGGCCATTCGCTGGCCTTTCGGGCGTTTTTCGCCCTCCCCGTCGAGAACTTCACAACCAAAGACGGGCAGCACACCAACGGGATCTACGGTTTCCTGTCGATGTTCGTAAACCTGCTGAAAGCCGAAAAGCCCACGCACGTCGCCGTCGCCTTCGACACCTCGCGCCAGTCGTTCCGTACCCGTGAGTATGCGGAATACAAGGCCAATCGCGCCGAGACGCCCAAGGAGTTCCAGGGGCAGATCCCTCTGCTGCAGGACTGCCTGCGTGCCATGAACATCACGGTGCTCCAGCAAGAAGACATCGAAGCCGACGACATCCTCGCCACGCTCGCCACCCGCGGCGCCGAGGCCGGCTACACCGTGCTGGTCTGCTCAGGCGACCGCGACACGATCCAGCTCGTTGATGAGCGCATCACACTCCTCTACCCGAGCGTGCAGGGAGTGTCCCAGCTCAAGCGGTACGACCCCGAAGCCGTGCGCGAGCGTTACGGCGTCTCCCCTGAGCAATACCCTGACATCGCGGCTCTGGTCGGCGAGACCAGCGACAACCTTCCCGGCGTCCCGAAGGTGGGGGAGAAGACCGCGGTGAAGTGGCTCACCCAGTTCGGCACCCTCGACGAGCTGCTCGAGAACGCCGACCGTGTCACGGGAGTGGTGGGCAACAACCTGCGGGAGCACCTCGATGACGTCAAGCGCAACCGGGCGCTGAATCGGTTGTTGCGCGACGTCGAACTGCCGGTCGGCCCCGACGAGCTCGCTGTCACCGGTATGGACGCACAGGGCATTCGCGACATCTTCGCGCGCTTGGAGTTTCGTACCCTGCTGCCCCGAGTCTTCGATGCTTTGGGTGGCGAGGAACCCGCGGATTCGGCGCCGGCGGTGCAACTCCCCGCAGCCACAGAGGTGGACGCTGACGCTGCGGCTGCCTGGCTGGCGAGTGGCGGGGATGAGGTCGCGGTCACTGTCGTTGCCGGTGCAGGGGGAGCGAACTCGGCATCCCTGCCCGCCCGCCTCGGATTCGCGCGAGGCGACGATGTCGTCGAGACGACCTGGACGACGGAGTCCGCAGCACGCCTCTCGAGCTGGTTTGCATCCGATAGCCCGAAGGTGTTCGCCGACGCCAAGCCGCAGATCAAGATGTTGCGCCGCGCGGGCGTCCCCGTAAGAGGACTCGCGTTCGACACCGCATTGGCCGGATGGCTTCTTCGTCCGAGCTTCCCCGACAAGACACTCGGAGATCTCGTCGACCGCTACTTGGGGGAGAAGCTCCCCGAGGCCGATCCGACGCAGCTGGTTCCCGAAACCGAGGGGGCCACTCCCGGCCAGCTGTCATGGTTCACGCTGCGAGTCGCGGACGCGCTGCGGGCTGAACTGCCGGACGACCTCGCCGGCGTGCTCCGCGAGATCGAGCTTCCGACGCTCGACGCACTCGTCGACATGGAGCTGGACGGGGTGGCGGTCTCGCACGAGACGCTCGCCGGGTTCTCGGCAGAACTCGGCACCCGCGCCGACGCGATTGCCGCCGAGGCATTCGAGACGATCGGTCGCGAGGTGAACCTGGGTTCCCCGAAGCAGCTCCAAGAGGTGCTGTTCGAAGAACTCGGGCTCCCCAAGACGCGCAAGACCAAGACCGGGTATTCGACGGATGCCGCGGTCCTGGCCGATCTGCAAGAGACCAATCCGCATCCGTTCCTCGGTCTGCTTCTCCAACATCGCGAAGCGACGAAGCTCCGGCAGATCATCGAGTCGCTGGATGCCGCGATCGGCGCCGACGGTCGCATTCACACCACCTACGTGCAGACGGGAAGCCAGACGGGGCGCCTCTCGAGCACCGACCCCAACCTGCAGAACATTCCGATTCGGACCGAGGACAGTCGACGCATCCGTTCGGCCTTCGTCGTCGGTGACGGCTACGACACCCTCCTGACCGCTGACTACTCGCAGATCGAAATGCGCATCATGGCGCACCTGTCGGAGGACCCCGGGCTTATCGAGGCCTTCAACTCCGGTGAGGACCTGCACCGCTTCGTGGGCGCGCGCGTGTTCGGTGTGGACCCCGGCGATGTCACTCCACAGATGCGGACGAAGGTCAAGGCCATGTCGTACGGCCTCGTCTACGGCCTTTCAGCCTTCGGGCTGTCCAAGCAGCTTCGCATCGAACAGGCCGAGGCCAAACAGCTCATGATGGAGTACTTCGCGCGATTCGGTGCGGTGCGCGACTACCTCCGAGCGTCCGTCGAGAAGGCGCGGATCGACGGGTACACCGAGACGATTTTCGGCCGTCGTCGCCCCTTCCCTGACCTCACCAGCCCCAACCGGGTTCTGCGCGAGAACGCCGAGCGCGCTGCGCTCAATGCTCCCATCCAGGGCAGCGCTGCCGACATCATGAAGATCGCGCTGTTCCGCATCCACCAGGACCTCCGCGACAGCGATCTACGTTCGCGGGTGCTGCTGCAGATCCACGACGAACTCGTGGTCGAGGTCGCGCCGGGGGAGTGGGACCGGGCTGAAGAGATCGTCAGGCAGAGAATGGCTGACGCGGCGACACTCTCCGTACCGCTGGATGTCGAAGTCGGCCGCGGCGGCGACTGGAATCTTGCCGGGCACTGACCGCCTGTTCTGGCTAGGCTCGAACGCATGACTGAAGCTCCTCGATCTGCCACGCCCATCGACGCGATCGCAGATGCGTGGGTCGACACGCTCGCGGAGCGTGTCCCCACTCTCGCCACCTACATCGGTCGCTCTGAGCACAATGCACGCTACGGCGACTACTCGCCCGCCGGCGCTGACGCACTCGCCGTCGAAGCCCGCAAGACGCTTGCCGCGCTTCGCGCCGAAGAGCCTGTTGACGACATCGACAGAGTCACGAAAGCAGACCTCACCCGCGAGCTGGAACTCGACCTTGAGCTCCACGACGCCCAGTGGCATCTTCGCGACCTGAACGTGATCGCCTCGCCGCCGCAGGACATCCGCGCGGTCTTCGATCTCATGCCCACCGACACCGCCGACGAATGGTCGGTCATCGCGACGCGACTGGGAGCGGTGCCAGAGGCGGTGCGCGGCTACGTCGAAACGCTCCGCGCCGGCGTGTCGGCAGGGGTTGTCCCTGCACAGCGGCAGGTGCGCGAGGTCGTGACGCAGATCGGCCGGTACACGAGTGACCGTGGCTTCTTCGCGGAGTTCGCCGCTGAGGCAGCGCCCTCCGACGGGCAGCTTCCGGCATCCCTCGCGCGCGAATTGTCCGACGCAGCCGGTGCTGCCCGCGTGGCGTACGAGGAGCTCGCCGACGTGCTTGCCGGCGAGGTTGCGCCGGTCGCTCCGGAACAGGATGGCGTCGGCCGGGACCTGTACGCGCTGCATTCACGGCGCTTCCTCGGCGCGACCATCGACCTCGACGAAACCTACGAGTGGGGGATCGAAGAGCTCGCGCGCATGGTAGCCGAGCAGGAAGAGATCGCCGACGAGATCCTCACCGGAGCCAGCGTCGAAGAGGCTGTCGCGTTTCTCGAGAAGGATGCTGCGCGAAAACTCCACGGGACGGAAGCGCTGCAGAGATGGATGCAGCAGACGAGCGATCATGCCGTGGCGGAGCTCGGGGAGACGCACTTCGACATTCCCGAGCCGATCCGCACGCTCGAGTGCATGATCGCGCCCACCAAGGAGGGCGGGATCTATTACACCGGCCCGACCGACGACTTCTCACGCCCCGGGCGCATGTGGTGGTCAGTGCCCGAGGGTGTCGAGGA
>NZ_DBHD01000137.1:0-14937 GCF_002296025.1 Microbacterium sp. UBA837 | reverse complement strand
TCGGCCAGCAGCACGTTCATGTGGCCGGGAAGGCGCCCGGCGACGGGATGGATGCCGAATCTGACGTCCACGCCGCGCTCGCGCAGCTTCGCCGTCAGCTCCGCAACCGGGTACTGGGCCTGGGCGACCGCCATGCCGTAACCCGGAGTGATGATCACCCGGTCTGCCTCGGCGAGGAGCTCGGCGGCGCCCGTGACGTCGACCTCGCGGTGTTCGCCGGTCTCGTCATCCGTCGACCTGGGCGCCTCGATCCCGAACCCGCCGGCGATGACGGAGATGAATGATCGGTTCATGGCACGGCACATGATGTACGACAGGTAGGCACCCGAGGACCCGACGAGCGCGCCAGTCACAATGAGCAGGTCGTTGCTGAGGATGAAGCCTGCCGCCGCGGCGGCCCAACCGGAGTAGCTGTTGAGCATCGAGACGACCACCGGCATGTCGCCGCCGCCGATCGAGGCGACGAGGTGCCAGCCGAGCAGCAGCGCGAGGATCGTCACGACGATCAGCAACCACAGGTCGGGCGTGATGACGTACCAAACCGTCAGGCCGACGAAAGCGACCAGGGCGCCGAGGTTGAGGGCGTTCTTGCCCGGCAGCATGAGCGGCTTCGACGAGATGCGAGCCGACAGCTTCAGGAACGCGACGATCGACCCCGTGAAGGTCACGGCACCGATGAACACGCCGATGAAGACCTCCGCATGATGGATGCCGAGCAGAGCCCCGTCGATCTCGCCCGGGTCGAGCGCCCCGTTCCACCCCACGATGACCGCCGCGAGGCCGACGAAGCTGTGGAGGAGCGCAATGAGCTCGGGCATCCCGGTCATTTCGACAACGCGGGCGCGCCACAGCCCGATCGATCCGCCGATCAGCACCGCGACCACGAGCAGCGTCAGTCCAATCGTCGCCTGTGGCTGCCCCCACAGCTGCTCCACCGTGAGCCAGATCGTCGCGGCAATCGCGATGACCATGCCGCCGACGCCGAACAGCACACCGCGGCGGGCTGTCTCGTGCTTGCTGAGCCCGTGCAGACTCAGGATGAACAGGAGCGCAGCGACGAGATACGCGGCCCCCGCGACGGATGCCGCAACTGACGCGCTCGCGGCAGATACTGACGCACCGCTGTGGAGAAGGATCGACGCGGCGCTCATCGGGCCTCACCCTTCGAGAACATCGCGAGCATTCGGCGGGTCACGGCGAAGCCTCCGAAGATGTTGATGCTTGCCAGGAGCACGGCGATTGCCGCGAGAATCTGGACGACGAGTACGCCGGATGCCAGCTGGAGCATCGCGCCGACGACGATGATGCCCGAGATGGCATTTGTCACGCTCATGAGCGGCGTGTGGAGGGCGTGATGCACCTTGCCGATCACGAAGAAGCCGATGATGATCGACAGGACCAGCACAGTGAAGTGCTGGGGGATCGGTGGCGGTGCGATCGCGGTCACGACGAACAGGAGAACCGCCGCGGCCCCGAGAAGCACCGGGGTCCGCCACGCGGGCGCCTTCTTCGGTTCCGGCTTCGGGGCAGGCTCCCCCGCGACCGGCTTCGGTGCGGCCGAGACCTGTACGGGCGGTGGTGGCCAGGTCGACTCGCCGTCGCGAACGATGGTGACACCACGCTGCACGATGTCGTCGAAGTCGATCGTGAGCTGCCCGTCCTTGCCGGGGGTGAGCAGCGCGACCAGGTTGTAGACGTTTGTGGAGTACAGCTGCGACGCCTGCGCGGGAAGTCTCCCCGCAAGATCCGTGTAGCCGAGGATCGTTACGCCGTTCTCGGTCACGATGCGCTCGCCCGCAACCGATCCCTCGACGTTGCCGCCCTGCGCCGCCGCCATATCGACGATGACACTCCCCGGCTTCATCTGCGCGACATCGGATGCCGTAATCAGCCGCGGCGCTGCGCGCCCGGGAATGAGCGCGGTGGTGATGATGATGTCGACATCCGCCGCCTGCTCGGTGTAGATCTCGGCGGCGCGCCGATCGTAGGCCTCGCTCGTCGCCTTGGCGTACCCGTCGGAAGACTCCATGACCTCGTCGACCTCGACGGGAAGGTACTCTCCGCCCACCGACTTCACCTGGTCGGCGACCTCGGGCCGCGGGTCGGTGGCGCGCACGATAGCGCCCAGGCTCGCGGCCGTACCGATCGCCGCGAGTCCTGCGACGCCCGCGCCGGCGACCAGCACCTTCGCGGGCGGTACTTTCCCGGCGGCCGTGACCTGGCCGGTGAAGAAGCGCCCGAACTCGTGCGCTGCCTCGACAACGGCGCGATACCCCGAGATGTTGGCCATCGAACTCAGGACATCCATCGACTGCGCCCGAGATATGCGCGGAACGGCATCCAGTGATAGCGCCGTGATTCCGCGGGTCGCGAGCGACTCCCGAACCTCGGGCCGGAACGCGGGTGCGAGCATTCCGATCACTGTCGCGTCGTCCCGAAGCAGGGCCACGTCATCAGCGCTCGGAGCCGTCACCATCACGACGATGTCTGCACCCCAGGCGCCCACACGGTCGGTCACCTGGGCGCCGGCATCCGTGTACGCCGCATCGGGGAACGAGGATGCCGCGCCCGCTTCTGCCTCCACGACCACCTCGTACCCGAGCGTGATCAACCGAGCGACAGTGGGCGGGGTGAGAGCGACGCGGGTTTCGCCGCCGCGCTCCGCGACGATGCCGATGCGGGTCATGTGCGCACTCCCTTGCTTCTCGCGTGCGGGTTCCGCGAACGGGCCTGACTCTATCGGCGAGCTCGACGCGGCTTCGGGACCATCGTCCTCGCGATGAGGCGCGGCCCGAGCTACACCAATCTAGGAGCCGCCGCGGGGCTACGGTCCCAGATGACGCGGAAACATTGTGCGTTCTTTCCTAGACTCGGGCTGTGACCGCTTCCTCCACGCCCGAACTCGAAGCCGACCGCCAAGCCCTCATCGCCCTCATCGGCGCCGAAGCGGTCTTCCACGGCGACTTCACCCTGTCCAGCGGCAAGAAGGCGTCGTACTACGTCGATATGCGCAAGCTCACGCTCGATCACCGGGCGGCCCCCGCCATCGGGCGGATCATGCTCGACCTCGTTCGCACCGGGCTCGGGACGGATGCCGACACCGTCGTCGCAGTCGGAGGCCTCACCCTCGGCGCCGACCCCATCGCGAACGCCGTCATGCACGCGTCAGTCGACACCGAGCATCCGCTCGACGCCTTCGTCGTCCGCAAGGAGCCGAAAGACCACGGCCGCGGCCGTCAGGTCGAGGGAGCGGACGTCGTGGGTAAGCGCGTCGTCGTGCTCGAAGACACCTCGACGACGGGGCAGTCGGCGCTGAAGGCCGTCGAGGCGCTGCGCCGCGAGGGCGCGGAGCCGGTCGCCGTTGCCGTGATCGTCGACCGCAAAACCGGTGCGCAGCGGGCGATCGAGGATGCCGGGCTGCAGTGGCTCGCGGCGATCGACCTCGACGACCTGGGCCTCGCCCCGCAGTAACACCTCAGTCCTCGCCGCGGTCGCCGCGGCTGCGCCACCACTGCCACACCGCGACGACGAGGGCGCCGCTGATGATGATCAGCGACGTCCACAGCAGCAGCGACTGTTCGAGCTCGTTCACTGACGCTTTCCTTCGTCTGCGTCCCCGGCTTCGACGTGGTCGCCGTCGTCCAGGGCACCCATCACAGCACCTCGGGCATCTCCGACTCTTCAGACTCCGCGGGAAGCAGCGCGGCGATCGAGTCCAGGATCTCGTCGGGACGGAAGGGGAAGCGTTCGATTTCGGCGGGATCACTGATGCCGGTGAGCACCAGCACGGTGTGAAGACCCGCTTCGATTCCCGCGACGATATCGGTGTCCATCCGGTCGCCGATCATCCCGGTGGACTCTGAGTGCGCGCCGATTCGGTTCAGTGCCGAGCGGAACATCATCGGGTTGGGCTTGCCCACCACGTACGGCTCCTTGCCGGTGGCCTTGGTAATGAGGGCGGTGATCGCCCCGGTTGCCGGGAGTACGCCCTCGGCCGAGGGACCGGTCGCGTCGGGATTCGTGGCGATGAACCGCGCACCGCCGGCAATCGCGCGGATGGCCTTTGTGATCGCCTCGAACGAGTAGTTGCGGGTCTCGCCGACCACGACATAGTCGGGGTCGTTCTCGGTCATGATGAAACCGGCCTCGTGCAGGGCCGTGGTCAGGCCGGCCTCGCCGATCACGAACGCGGAAGCGCCGGGGGCCTGTCCGCGCAAGAAATCCGCCGTCGCCAGTGCCGAGGTCCAGATGGCCTCTTCGGGCACGACGAGCCCGGATGCCCGGAGCCGGGCGCTGAGGTCGCGTGGCGTGAAGATCGAGTTGTTCGTCAGCACGAGGAAGGGAACTCCCTGTTCGCGCCAGCGCTCGATCACCTCAGCAGCGCCGGGGACAGGGATGTTCTCATGGACGAGCACGCCGTCCATGTCGGTGAGCCAGCATTCCACGTCTGCTCGGGTCCGCATGGGCACAGCGTATCCCGCTCGCGGAGGTCTAGTGTCGATCACGTGACGCGCAGGCGGTGGGATCCCGAGTCGCTGCCCGACCTTTCCGGGCAGTCGTACCTCGTGACGGGCTCCAACGCCGGCCTTGGGTACTTCGCGAGCGAACAACTGGCCCGTGCCGGGGCGCATGTCATCATGTCGGGCCGCAATCCCAAGCGTCTTTCCGCCGCTCGAGCGACGCTAGCGGGGCGTGTTCCGGGAGCCGACATCGAATCTCTGATCATCGACACCGCCAAGCCTGGATCGATCCGGTCGGCCGCGGCATCCTTGCGGACGCGGGGCCCGCTGGATGGGGTTCTGCTCAACGCCGGAGTCGTTCATCCACCCCGGCGCCGTGAAACGACCTCCGACGGTGCCGAGGTCGTGCTTGCCACCAACGCACTCGGGCACTTCGCGCTCGCGGGAGAGTTGCTGGTGCCGCTCGCGCGATCAGGGGGACGGATGGTGTGGCTCGGCAGCATGTCGATCTCCCTGACCCCCTACGACCCGGTCGACCTGCAGCTGACCGAGGGCTACTCGGGCTGGCGTGCGTACGTGCAGTCGAAAGTCGTGACGACGGCCCTCGGACTCGAAGCAGATCGGCGCCTGCGCGAGCACGGCGTTCCGGTCGACAGTGTCGTTGTGCACCCCGGGTACTCCGTGAGCGGACGCACACCGGGCCTCCACGGCGTGAACCAACCAAGCAAGATCACCCGGTTCGTCGACAACCTGCAGACCCCGTTCACCCAGTCCAAGGAGCACGGCGCGTGGCCCCTCGTGCGGGCGCTGGCCGACCCGTCGATCGCCGGTGGCCAGTTCTGGGGACCGCGCTTCATCGTCAAGGGGGACCCGCGGCGGGCGCGAGCGCCGAAGATCATCCGCGACCCGGAGCGCCTCGCGCGGATCTGGGAAGCCTGCGAAGCGGCAACCCGCACCCGGTGGCCGTTCGCAGCGGCATCCGTGGCCCGCTGAGCCGACGGTATCCCGGTTCGGTCGCGCTGTCGTGTGGGTGCGGCGCGGCGTGACCCGCGTCAGCGCGCGACTGAGGCTGGGGTTACAGCGGACCCGACTCAGGCGCTCAGCCAGATGGCCTCGGGCGCCGTCGAGGGCAGGGTCACATCCCGTCCGTCGACCTTGAGGACGGCGGGTCCTCGGACGCACACGACGCCGCCAACCTCGACGGATGCCGCATCCAACGCCTCGAGCAGCCCCGGGACGCGGTCAGAGACGCGAAGAATCCGTCCACAGTGCCCCGGGGGAGCATCGGCGAGCAGCACGAATCGCTCACGGGTGACCGTGCCGTCGGCATCCGGGATCGCGTCGCCGTGAGGATCGAACTGCGGTCTGCCCAGGCGCTGGTCGATGCCGTCGAGGAGCCGGTCGCTGATGGCGTGTTCGAGGATCTCTGCCTCCTCGTGCACATCGGCCCAGGTGTAGCCGAACTCGCGTACGAGCCAGGTCTCAATAAGGCGGTGGCGACGGATGATGGCGGCTGCGCGGTGCTCGCCGGCTGTCGTGAGCGAGATCGGTCCGTACGGGCGATGGGTCACGAGCCCGGCCGCGGCGAGCTTGCGAACCATCTCGGTCACGCTCGAGGGCGCAAGTCCGAGCTCGGAAGCGAGTTGCGACGGCGTGATCCGTTCGGTCTGCCACTCCGTGTGGTTGTAGATCGTCTTCAGATAGTCGTCGACGGCCGCGGAGGACATGCCGAAACCCTACCCGCCCCGGGTGGGCGCTCGATCACGTGCCGGTGAAGACCAGCCACAGCAGCACCAGGTTGAGAGTGATCAGCAGCGCCGCTGACACCACGCCCAGGACGGTCGTTGCGAGTCGGTTCCGGAACGGACCGAGGACGCTGCGCCGTGCGGTGATCCACACGAGCGGAACGAGGGCGAACGGGATGCCGAACGAGAGCACGACCTGGCTGAGGACGAGAGCGAAGGTCGGGTCAACGCCGAACCCGAGGATCAGCAGAGCGGGAACGAGCGTGACGAGGCGCCGGACCACGAGCGGCACCCGGATGCGCAGCAGGCCGCTCATGATCTCGGCGCCCGCGTACGCTCCGACGGCTGTGGAGGCCAGGCCGCTCGCGAGCAGTCCGACGGCGAACAGCGTCGCGATGATCGGTCCGAGCCCGTCGCGCAGGGCGGCGTAGGCGCCCTCGAGCGAGTCGGTGCCGGGGACGCCCGCGAGGTTCGCTGCAGCAAGCAGCAGGATGCAGAGGTTCACGGTTCCGGCGATCACCATGGCGATCGTGACGTCCCAGCGCGTGGCGGTCAGGAGCTGCCTCGTCGACACTCCGCGCCCTGATTCGAGGCCGGCCGCCGCGGAGCCGAACGCGAACGGCCCGGCCGTGGTGGTCGGCGCGAACCGGTCGCGGCTGAGAGCCGAGTGCGCGTAGATCGCATGCGGCATGACGGTCGCGCCCAGGATGGATGCCGCCAGCAGCACGGTGTCGGCGCCTTCGAACCGGGGGACGAGACCGCCGACGATTCCGGCGGGGTCGGGCGGCGCGACGAAGACTCCGGCGGTGAACCCGACAGCAATGAGGACCACGAGCCCGATGACGATGACCTCGAAGGGCCTGGCGCCGCGCCTGGACTGCACGATCAGCAGGCCCAGGGAGACGACACCCGTGATCACCCCACCCCAGAGCAGGGGGATGCCGAACAGCAGGTTCAGGGCGACGGCACCGCCGATCACCTCGGCGACGTCGGTCGCCATCGCCACGAGCTCGGCTTGCAGCCAGTACAGGCGCCGCCCCCAGACGCTCCGGATTCGCCCTCCGAGTGCCTGGGGCAGGCTCTCGCCGGTGACCACGCCGAGCTTTGCCGAGAGGTACTGAATAAGCCAGGCCATCACGTTCGCGACGACGACGACCCACACCAGCAGGTAGCCGTAGCGTGCGCCGGCTGTCATGTTGCTGGCAACGTTGCCGGGGTCGAGGTAGGCCACGCCGGCAACCATCGCCGGGCCGAGGAGCCACACCAACCGGGGTGCGCGCGCCGACGCTGAGACCGTGGCAGTGAGCGTCGGTGGAGACTTCGGCATATCGAAACCCTATCGATTTTTCGGTATACCGAAAAGATGCGCGGTGGGCACTCACCGTCCGGGCTCAGCGCGACCGTCAGATAGATTGCTCGACGTGCAGGACGAGACGGAGCCCGGGAGCGAGCCGGAACTCCCTCACGGAGTCGGACCCTGGCCGGGCGGTGAAGCTGAATGGCCGGATGATCCCCGACTTGACCCCGACCTCCTCGCCGCAGGTGACCGCCGCAACGTCGTCGACCGGTACCGATACTGGCGAATGGACGCGATCGTCGCGGACCTGGACGAGCGGCGGCATCCGTTTCATGTGGCGATCGAGAACTGGCAGCACGACCTCAACATCGGCTCCATCGTCCGCAGCGCGAACGCCTTCCTCGCAGCGGAAGTGCACATCATCGGGCGTCGCCGCTGGAACAAGCGCGGCGCGATGGTCACCGACCGCTATCAGCACGTGCGTCACCACGAGGATGTCGCGGCTTTCGCCGTGTGGGCGGATGCTGCGAACCTTCCTGTGATCGCGATCGACAACGTCGAGGGCTCCCGGCCGCTGCCCGAGGCGGACCTGCCCCAGGCGTGCGTTCTGTTGTTCGGTCAGGAAGGGCCGGGGCTCTCGGCAGAGGCGCTGGCCGCGGCATCCGGCAGCGTCGAGATCGCGCAGTACGGGTCGACCCGCTCGATCAATGCCGCCGCGGCTGCAGCTGTCGTGATGTATGAGTGGTGTCGACGCTGGGCGTGAGCTGGGCTCTGCTCGAGCAGGCCGCCGCGCGTTCACACCCTGAAAGGCACGCATATGCGTCCCCTCACCGACGCCCAGATCCGGGCATCGTTTCTCAACGCCTCGCGCAGCGAGCGCAAGAACCTCACCCTTCCCACCGACCTCGACACTCGCGACTGGGAGGCCCTGGACTATCTCGGCATCCGCGATTCGAAGCTGCCGAAGCTCGCGTCAGTCGTGATCGAACTCGACGACGAGCCCGTCGGCATCCTGCTGCGTCAGACCGATGCTCGCCCCCTGAGTCGTCCGCAATGTTCGTGGTGCAACGACGTCCAGCTCCCCAATGACGTCGTGATGTTCGCCGCCAAGCGAGCGGGCGACGCCGGACGGCGCGGCGATACCGTCGGCATCCTCGTCTGCGAGAACTTCGAGTGCTCGGTGAATGTTCGAAAGCTCCCGCCGTCGGCGTACCTCGGATTCGACCGTGAGGCGGCGCGCGATAGGCGCATCGAGGCCCTGCGCGCGAACGTCACCGAATTCGCCCGCAGCGTCCGCGACGGCGCGTAGCCGCCCTCAGGGCTGCATGATCTCGCGCAGTCGAGCCTCACGCTCGGCGGCGAGATCGTGCAGCCGCTGAGCGAAAGCAGCGACGGATGCCGCATCCGCAGCCCCTGCCGCGCGGGTCACCGGGGAACCGATCGGTGTGCCCGCGCGGACGGCGAGCGGCACGACACCCGCCCAAACGGTGTGGTCCTCGCCGTCGTCCTCAGTGTCGCCCACCCCGTCGAAGCGGACCTTGACGCTCGCCTGATCGAGCGGGACCTGCAGAACGTGAGTGGCGCGGACTTCTTTGCGGGTCATCTCCCGCACCTCGGCGCGGCGGCCCGGCATGAGGTGGTCCGAGACCTGCCACAGCGCCCGCTCCCGCTGGTCTTCAGGCACAATGCGGGCGCGCCCGAAGACCACCGCGCTGCGGTAGTTCGCGGAGCTCTCGAACGTGGATGCCGCGAAGACGAGTCCGTCGACGTGGGTGACCGTGACCGAGACCGGGACGCCCTCGCCCGCGGCATCCAAGAACAGCCCGCCGCCGGTCGACCCGTGCAGCAGCAGAACGGGGCCTTCACCGAGATCGCCGACCCCGTAGAGGTAGGGCAACACGATCGGTGCGCCGTCCCGCACGAAGCCCACGTGGGCGACGATCCCCTCAGCCAGGATGCCGCGCAGCACGTCGGCGTCAGTGTTCTGCCGCTGCGGCTTGCGTCGCACCTGCAGCGAGGGGGAGGAGGGGCTCTCGGGGCTCATATGTTGAGGGTAGAGCCGAGCCACGTCTGGCCCCGCAACCGCCAGCCGAGCGTCGCGGCGCGCGCAAGCATGTAGACGCCGAAGAAGGCGACGGCAAGCCACGCGAGCCCCGCGGCGCCGCCGGGGTGGAAGATCGCGACGAGGGCCAGGGCGGGGAGGAACGGTACGAGATTCAGCGCGCCCGCGATCGCGAGATAGCGCGCGTCGCCGGCACCGATGAGCACGCCGTCCCAGACGAAGACGATGCCGCACAGCGGCTGCGCAACGGCGAGCACGAGCAGGGCGGGCTGCACGATGGCCGCAAGTTCCGGGTCGCCGGTGAAGAGGATGCCGATGACCCCGGATGCCGCCGCGACCCCCGCGCCGACGAGGATGCCGAACCACAGACCCCACGCGCTGGTGCGCTGCAGCACCTTACGCACTCTGGCATGGTCCTGCTCGCCGAGTGACTTGCCGATGAGCGCTTGGGCCGCGATCGCGAGGGCGTCCAGAGCGAACGCTGCTGCCGAGAAGATCGTGTACGCGACCTGCCAGCCGGCGAGCTCATCGGTGCCGAGCCCGGTGGCGACGGCCACCGTGGTCAGGAGGGCTATCCGCAGCGACACCGTGCGCAGGAATAGCCAGCCGCCGGTGCGGGCGGACCCGCGCACGCCGCGAGCCGACGGGCGGACCTGGGCCGAATGCCGCTGAGCCAGCCGGCCGATGACACCGACGTAGGCGACGACCATGCCCCATTGGGCCAGCACGGTTCCCACCGCCGAGCCCGCGATCCCCCACCCGAGCCCGTAAATGAAGAGCGCGTTCAGCGCAGCATTCGCGCCGAAGCCGGCCGCGGCGATCCACAGCGGCGTGACGGTGTCTTGCATCCCGCGCAGCAGCCCTGTCGCGGCGAACACGATGAGCATTGCGGGAAGACCCCACATGGAGATCTGGAGGTAGGTCACCGCATCCGCCGCCACCTCCTGGGTGGCACCGAACAGCGAGACGAGGGGTGGTGTCGCGAGGGATCCGGCGAGGGCCAGAAGTGCGCCAAGCCCGAGCGCGAGCCAGAGGCCGTCGATGCCGACCGAAACCGCAGATTTCGCATCGCCGGCGCCGAAGCGTCGGGCGACTGCCGGTGTGGTCGAGTACGCGAGAAAGACCATGAGCCCGACGATCGTCTGCAGGATCGCCGAAGCGATCCCGAGGGCGGCCAGCGGCACGGTACCCAGGTGCCCGACCAGTGCCGAATCGACGATCAGGAACAGCGGCTCGGCGATGAGGGCGCCGAGGGCCGGCACCGCGAGCCGCAGGATGTCACGGTTCAGCGTCGAGGGAGCGCCGGCGGGTCGAGAAGGCACGAGCCGAGCCTAGGGTTCACCGCCGCTGACACGGATGACGCGCGCCGCGCCACCGTCCGGTGCGGGTCTGTTCGGTTGCCGCGACACGCCGTGCGTGGCATCCGTCGTCCGCGCTTCGCGGCAAACGAACCGCGCGGATGCCACGATGGGCAGTGCGGAAGAGGCGCCGCCGGGCGCCCGGGCAGGGGTGGGATGACGGGGAACACGTCGTCGACGACATCTCCGGATGCCGGCAGTGGGGCTGCCCGGCAGATCGCGATCCTCATGCTGCTGGCTGCCATCGCGGGTCTCGCCCTCGGACTCGTCGGCGGGGCCTTTCGCTGGTGCATCGACCAGGCCGAGCATCTGCGCATCGAGGTCTTCGCGTTCGCGCACGACCAGCCCGCGTGGGGGTGGCTCATCGCTATCGCCGTCACCGCCACGGGCGCGACGCTGGCAGCACTTCTCGTGAAGTGGGTCCCACAGGCGGCCGGGAGCGGCATCCAGTACGTCGAGGCTGTCGAGCGCGGGGAGGAGCCGCCGAGCGCGCTGGGCGTGCTTGTGGCGAAGTTCGTGGGCGGCGTGCTCTCGATCGGGTCGGGAATGGTGCTGGGTCGCGAGGGCCCCACGGTTCATATCGGGGCGGTGCTCGGCGCCGAGGCTGCTCGCCGCAGCCGCAGATCCGCGGCGGACGCGCGCACCCTTCACTCCGCCCTCTCTGGCGCTGGCCTAGCCGTCGCTTTCGACGCTCCGCTGGGCGGATCGCTCTTCGTCATCGAAGAGGTCGCCCAGTCGGTGCGCGCGCGTATCGTCCTCCCAACCCTGACCGGTGTCGCTGTGGCAGTTGCCACGGCGTGGATCGTCGTTGGCAATGCGCCGATCTTCCAGGTAGCGCCCGTCCCGCCGCCCGACCTCGCGCAAGTGGGCGTCTTCGCGGTGTTTGGCCTGCTCACCGGCATCCTCGGTGCGGGATACAACCGTCTGATCCTCGGGTTCCTGACGGCGGCCCGGGCAGCGCGCCGCGTGCCGCCGGTGGCCCAGGCGGCGATCATCGGCGGAGCAGTCGGCCTGCTGCTCTTCCTCGACCCGCTCGGTGCCGGCGGGGGCGATCCGATCTCGCAGGGCCTACTTCGCGGCGAGTCGCTCATCCCTATCGTGCTCGCTGCAACCCTCGTCATCCGGTTTCTGGCCGGTCCGCTCTCGTACGCGGCGGGAACCCCCGGGGGCCTGTTCGCCCCGCTCCTGGCGATCGGTGCGCTGTGGGGAGCGCTCTGCGGATCCGTCGCGAAGCTGATTCTCCCGGAGGTGGCCGATACGACGGTCGTGGTGTTCGTCCTCGTCGGCATGACCTCGATGTTCGCTGCCACGATCCGGGCACCCCTGACCGGCATCGCCGTTGTGGTCGAGATGACGGCCCTTGCCACAGTGCTGGCGCCGATGCTCGCGGCATCCGTCTGCGCGATCCTCGTCGCCGCGGCTCTTCGCACCCGGCCCATCTACGAAGACCTGCGCGAACGGATGCTGCATCCGCCAGCCGTTCGTTCGGTGTTCCCGCCTCGCAGGGATCGTCCATAGCGGAGGTGCTTATTCTGGAGGACATGACCGACGCCCTCGTCTCTGGCCTCCCGCTCGAAGAACTTTCTGCCGACATTCGCCCGCAAGACGACCTGTTCCGTCACGTCAACGGTGCGTGGATCGATCGCACCGAGATTCCGGACGACAAGGCTCGCTGGGGCTCGTTCCACCTGATCGCCGAACAGGCCGAGAAGGATGTGCGCGCCATCATCGAAGAGAGCACGGATGCCGAGCCCGGCACCGAAACGCGCAAGATCGGCGACCTGTACACGAGCTTCATGGACACCGAGCGCATCGCCGAGCTCGGCGCGACCCCGATCGCCGCTCAGCTGTCCGCTGTTGATGGGATCTCATCGATCCCGGAGCTGATGACGACTCTCGGCACCCTTGAGCGCGACGGCGTCTCGGGCCTGTTCGGCCTGTACGTGGAGCCCGACCCTGGCAACCCGCAGCGCTATGTCCCCTTCATCGTGCAGGGCGGGCTGTCGCTTCCCGACGAGAGCTACTACCGGCTCGAGAACTTCGACGAGACGCGCCGCGAGTTCCGGGCCCACGTCGAGAGGATGCTGACCCTCGCAGGTGTCGCGAATGCCGCGACGGATGCCGATCGCATCGTCGCCCGCGAGACCGAGCTGGCTTCCCACCACTGGGACAACGTGCGCAGCCGCGACGCGATGGCCACCTACAACCTGCGGACGTGGACGCAGCTCCTGGAGTTGGCGGGGCTGGACCTCGCGCCGTGGCTGTCGGCGCTCGCGCCCGGAAAGGAGGCGGCCTTCGACGAGGTCGTCGTGTACCAGCCGAGTTTCATCGAATCGCTGGGTGCGCTGCTGGTTTCCGAGCGACTCGATGACTGGAAGGCCTGGCTGCGGTTCGCCGTCATCCGCGGCGCCGCACCTCTCCTGTCGGACGAATTCGTCACCGAGAACTTCGCCTTCTACGGCACTCAACTCACCGGGGTGCCCACGATCCGAGAGCGCTGGAAGCGCGGAGTCAGCCTCGTCGAGGGCTCGATGGGTGAGGCAGTCGGACGCGTGTACGTCGAGCGGCACTTCCCGCCGGCTGCCAAAGAAGCAATGGACGAGCTGGTTGCGAACCTCATCGAGGCGTACCGCCGCAGCATCCGTTCGCTGGAGTGGATGAGCCCCGAGACCCGCGAACGGGCCCTCGCCAAGCTCGACGCGTTCACGCCGAAGATCGGCTACCCGACGACGTGGAAGGACTATTCAGCGCTCGAGATCGACGCCACCGATCTCGTCGGCAACGCGCGCCGTGCACATCGGGTCGAACATGATCGCCAGCTCGCCAAGGTCGGGAAGCCGATCGATCGCGACGAGTGGTTCATGACACCACAGACGGTCAATGCGTACTACAACCCGCTCATGAACGAGATCGTCTTCCCCGCGGCGATCTTGCAGTATCCCTTCTTCGACGCCAGCCGCGACGCCGCGGCGAACTACGGCGGTATCGGCGCGGTCATCGGTCACGAGATCGGCCACGGATTCGACGACCAGGGCAGCCGTTTCGATGGTGACGGATCGCTGCGCGACTGGTGGACCGAGGCCGACCGTGAAGCGTTCGAGCAGCGCACCAAGACCCTCATCGAGCAGTACGACGCGTTGACCCCGCGAGGCCTTGACGAGAAGCATCACGTCAACGGCGCGCTCACGATCGGTGAGAACATCGGCGACCTCGGGGGCCTCGGTATCGCGATCAAGGCCTACGAAATCTCGCTCGGCGATGAGTCGGCTCCGGTCATCGACGGCTACACCGGCATCCAGCGACTCCTGCTGAGCTGGGGACAGATCTGGCAGCAGAAGGGACGGGATGCCGAGACCATCCGCCTGCTCACGGTCGACCCGCATTCGCCCAACGAGTTCCGTTGCAACCAGATCGTGCGCAACGTGGATGCCTTCTACGACGCATTCGAGGTGACAGAGGCCGACGAGCTGTGGCTGGACCCCGCCGAGCGCGTCACTATCTGGTGAGGTCGATCACCTAGAATCCCCCCACCTGAACACGGGAAGGATCCCTCGGTGGGCACACCACCCAGCACGTCGCGCGCGGATCACCGCGCCGATTCTCGGCGAACTCGTCATGCGTCTGGGCGCGCGCGCTCCTTTGCTGCGACGATGCACGCTCTCGAACAGCTGGCGAACGCCGGTGGCCGCGTCTCGGTGTGTGTCACCGACCTCGATCGAGGCAAGGACCTCGTGCTCGGGGACGCGTTCATCACGCTGCCGGTCGCGCAGCTCGGTGTGGTGCCCCTTCTGATCCAGGTATCGGCAGCCATCGAGGCAGGCAAGCTGGATGCTGCGGCATCCGTTGCCCGGCCCCCGACTGCCGACGGTGGGTCGGCTGGACTGTGGCGCCACCTTGCGGCCGCCGATCTGAACCCGGGGGATCTCGCGGTGCTCACTGCGGCGGCTGCTGACCCGCTGGCGACGAACGCGCTCATCGATCTCGTCGGGCTCGACCCGGTGCGCGAGCGCATCGA
>NZ_DBHD01000076.1:0-7377 GCF_002296025.1 Microbacterium sp. UBA837 | reverse complement strand
TGAGGGGGAAGCCACTCGATGCTGAGTGAGTCCCTGACTGGTCTAAGGAGATCTCCATGTTCCGTCGCAGCCGCGCACTCGCAGCCACAGCCACTGTCTCGACCTTGTTCGCCGCATCTCTCCTGCTCTCGTCGTGCACGAACCCGATCGAGCAGTTCATCGAGGACCAGACCGGTGTCTCGATCGACAGTGACGGCAACGGGAGCGTCACCGTCGAGAGCGAAGACGGCGAGATGACGATCACGGCGGGAACCGATGTGCCCGACGACTTCCCCGGCGAGGTCCCGCTGCCGTCGACCGGCACCCTGGAGTCATCGGTCGCGATGGCGGGGGCCTGGAACCTCACCTACACCGGTGTCGACGAGACGACGCTGGACAGTGTCGTGGGCGCTCTGGAGGGTGCCGGTTTCACCCAGACCTATGACATGACCGCTGGCGACTACGCGCAATCGACGTGGGACAACGGCACGTGGACGGTGAGCCTGATCTGGGATCTTTCCTCTGACGGGGCGCTCAACGTGAGCGTGGTCGCGACGCCGTGATGCTCGGGGCTGGTGCCAGACGTGCCGCACGAGCTGCAGGCACCGTCGTCGCGTTGCTCAGCATCGCCGCTCTCGTGAGCGCGTGTGACGGCAGCAGTGCGCCGACCCCCTCTCCGACCGATACGCTGCTCGCGATCGAGGGCGCTGGCGCGGGTGGCTCGGACGGTTCCGCGGGAGGTGAGGGCGCGGCGAGTTCGGGGGAGGGCTCCGCGGCCTCATCGCAGCTCGGCGCTGCCGGCACCTGCCCCGTCGGCCGGTGGGTCATGGACAACCAGTCGTGGGCATCAGCTCTCGGGGAACTCATGCGAACCGAGATCCCCGGGGCTGACGTCACCGTCACCGGCGACCTGTGGCTGGACTGGAATGCTGACGGCACCTACGCGATCACGGCTCGGTCTTCGGAGTACGTCATGACAGGGTCGACCGATGGTTCATCCTTCGTTCAGACGATCTCCCACGACGGCGTCGAGACCGGCGCGTGGGCTGTGGCGTCGGCATCCGGGTATGACCTCGTCGCCCAGGACCAGTCGCAGATGGCGTCGGCGATGTCCATCACCGCGGGAGGGGTCACGTATGCTCCAGACCCCTCGGAACTTGCGCCCGAAGCGTGGACGGGACGACTCGAGGTGGCGTGCGGACCGGAGGCGATGACCACGACCGCGACCGACGATACGGGGTCGCTGTCGGTGGATTTCCTCCCGCGCGGGTGAGTCCGCGGACGGCGCAGGAGGAGACTCACGGCAGCGCCGGCATGTCGGCGCAGCCCTCACCCGAAGGATGCCGAACTCGACGCCATGTGCCGGGGCGCCGTGCGCTCAGTGCCGCGTGCAGATCGGAGTGTGCTCAGTGCCGCGCGCCGCGTGCTCAGTGCCGCGGACTGGTGACGTGCCCGGTGTCCGTGAGGTGGCGGCGACGCAGCATCAGCGCAACACCGCCGGCGACGAGCGTCGTGCCGAAGAGGGCGCTGAGGCCGACCAGTTGCAGGGCGTCGGCATCCATTCCGCCTTCGGCCAGTACTGACGCTCCGCCGCCGCTGGATGATCCGGATGCGGTGATCGTGATCGGTGTCGAGAACACGCGTCCTGACGAGAGTCCCGTCGCGACGAGGGTGTGGACCTCGGGGGTCGTACTCGCGGGGATCGTCAGTGTCGTCGAGAAGGTTCCTGATCCGCTGGCGGGAACGGTGGCGAGGAGCACGGGAGCGGAGTGCAGTTCGATCTTCACCATCTCGTTGGGGCCGAACCCGCCGCCGGAGAGCGTGAGCTGCCCTCCCTGCGCGACCTCTCCTACACTCGCGGTCACTCCGCGTGTCTGTGTCCAGTCGGTGATCGCCTGCTGCACGATGTTGGCGACTTCGAGTACGCCGCCCTCGTCGGGGTGCAGGGCGCCGAGCTTCACACACACGTACGCTTCCGAGTCGGCGGGCAGGTATCCAGGGTCGCAGGTCGAGCCACTGTTGATGTAGAGCGTGATGCCGTTGATCCACGGGTCGGGGGTGCAGAGCGTGTTTGCTGCAGTCTGATCCCAGGTCGAGACGAAGGTGAAGTCGGCGGCGGTTGCGGCGGTTTCGATCGCATCGTCGAGTTGCTGCTCGATGTCGTGCAGGAACTGCAGGTCGACGCCGCTGTATGGGACGGCGTCGTCGGTGGTCGGCGCTGTGAAGCAGGCATCCGTCGCGTTGTTGGGGGCGACCTGTGGGTAGCCGACGACGAAGACCTGCGCGTTGGGGGCCGCTGCGCGAATCTCGGCGAAGCTCTGTGCGAGTCGGGGAGCGACCGAATCGCTGATGCGTCCTGCGAGGTACGCGGACGGGTAGGTGACCGGGTCGTCGAAGTAGTCCTTGCAGTTGTCGAACGCGCCGACCTTGTACTCGAGGTAGGCGGGGTCGCTGTCGACGGTGAGTCGCATACACGCGGTTGCGATCGACGAGAAGCCGAGGTCGTTTCCGCCGATCCCGACGGTGACGACGTCGGTGTCGGCGGTGAGCCCCGCCGACTGGAGTTGGGGTGCGGTCATTCCCGACAGGGTCACCTGCAGTGTGGAGACGTCGGGGAGCGTCGGCAGGATGACGTTCGGGTCGGTTGCCGGAACGGTGGCTGACCCGTAGCCGATGTTGGCGGTGATCGCGCCGGAGCAGGTCTGGTCGTTGATGGTGAGACCGAAAGCGGCGGCGAGAATGTGCGGATAGTTGCCGTCGGCCTGATAGCAGCCGTTCGGGTCGCCGGCGAACGGGCTGGTGTTGCTGAAGGGGGTGAGACCGAACCCCGCCTGATAGGAGTCGCCGAGTGACACGTAGTCGAGGCCGTCGAGCGGGCCGGATCCGCCGTTGGCAGTCGCTGGCGCTCCGGTGAAGAGCAAGAGGACAAGACCGGTCGTCGCAGCAACAGCCGCCATCAGCTTTCGCACGGCATCACCTTAGCGGCGCTGCCGCAGTCGCCACCACACGTGGCGTTTCGGATGCGGCGCCGGGGCCGTCTCGTCGAGGGTCTGCACCACTGTTGGGCGGCAGTGCTGCTGGCGCCGCATGTTCGGGCAGGGTGGCTGGCGATCGTCCTGAACCCCACGGAGGCACTCGGGATCGCTGCCTGGCTGGCTTCGCTGCCGGCGCCACCGTCCACGCGATCAGCAACATCGCGGCAGGGCTGATCGTCGGATATGAGCCTCGTCGGGCCATGTCGACCGCGGCCCGCTCCGTATCGGTGATCGGAGGGGCGACCTCGCTTCGGCCGCGCTCAGCACCCAGTGGAACTATGGCTCCGGGTACGCGCCATGTCGGATGTCGGAGCGATGCTGGGGACGTGAGCTCCGACCCGTCCGCCGTCGAACGGCTGCCTCCTCAGCCGGATCGCGTTCCCGACCTCGACGAGCGGTTCGGCGGTCCTCTCTCAGCCGAACGGTGGGTGACGCGCTATCTGCCGCACTGGACGACCCCGGATCGCTCGGAAGCCCGCTACCGCATCACGCCCGATGGCCTCGAACTGCGGATCGAGCGGGATCAACTCGACTGGCGGCCCGAGGAGGCCCCGCTGCGGGTATCGAACCTGCAGACCGGCACCTACTCAGGGCTCGTGGGATCGACATCCGGCACCCACCGTCACCGCGACGATCTGCGTGTGCGGACCGAGACGCCGTTGCAGCTGCTGTTCGCTCCCGTGAGCGGACGTGTCGACCTCACCATGTCGGCCACGCGCGATGACGGATGCATGTTGGCCGCCTGGCTCGTGGGAACTGAGCATGTGTCGCCGGATGACTCGGGAGAGATCTGCATCGTCGAGATCGATGCGGATGCGGTGGGTCAGCGTACGGTCGTGCGGAACGGTGTGAAAGCGCACCACGATCGGCGGATGCACACTGATATGGCTGAGGTGACGTTGCCGTTGGATGCGAGCCTGCCCCATACGTGGACGGTGATCTGGGGGAGTGGTCAAACGGTCATCGGATGCGACGGGCTCATCGTGCGGCGCATCGCGCAGGCGCCGACCTACCCGCTGTTCCTCATGGTCGACCTGTTCGAGATCGGCAAGCCCGGCGCTGACTATCCGAAGACGGCGATGATCCACCGCGTGCAGGCGTGGAGCTTCAGCGAGTAGGAGCGCCGTGGGCTCTTTCCGTGATGGGTAACTCGTGCAACATCTACCGCAGAATCAGTTCGCGGGCGTTGCGCAGGGCGACCTCTCGGTCTGCGAGTTCCTCGGCCGCGACCAGCACATCCATGGCAGGAGTCACGCGACCGCTCAGATAGGTGCTCAGTCGGCTCGCGGACGTTCCGAGGGCAGACGCGAGCTCGCGCTGGGTGAGTCCGCTCGCACGCTGGGCGGAGCGGAGGCGTTCTCGGGCGACGTCCGACGACGTCCGCTTCTTGTGGTCGATCATCTCGCGTACGAGCGCCACGGTGGTGCGCGACTCTGCGGCCTCAGCGGCCTCCTCGAACACCTCGCGCAGACCCGGCTCGGATGCCACGGCGGATGCGAGACGAGACCAGTGCGGCGCGTAGCCCCGGTCGAGTGCGGCAAGCATGCCTTCGAACCCCCACTCGCGCACGGGGGCGTCGGGGGTGGTGTCGATGTTGCGGAATCGAAGTGGCATTCTCAGCTCCTTTCGGCACTCATGCAGCGACGTACGGGGCCAGTGCGCGGCAGTCGGCGACCACGTTCTGCCAGTCGTGCCAGCGCCGCTCGAGCTTCTTGTAGGTCGATAGATCGCGGATGCGGGTGTGATCTCTCGGCGATGGATCGACTAGTTGTCTGGCGAGCTGTGATTGCACAGGCCGGTCTTCCGGGTGAGAGGGGTCGGTGTAGTAGTCGTCGATTCGAGAGAGCACTGCGCCGATTCGCTCCGGACCGAAGCGATAGGACAGCGCGGCAACGTCGAGGTAGTCACGCATCTGGTTGCGCTTGACGATAAGGAAGCCTTTGATGCGCGCGATCTCGTCGAGGGTGGGAACCGTGATGGTGGAGCCGGTCGGCACGGTCACTGACTGAACCTCGAGCGGTCGGGTGCGAATCATCTGACGGACGCCCGCTTCGATACCGCCGAGTTCGCCGAGAATGATCTTGCCGGGAACCCCTCTGTTGAAGACCCAGTCGCCTTCCCGCTCCAGCGCATCGAGGATCTGCTCGTAACGATCCTGGAGATCCTCGATGATGTGATCGTGGTCGGTCGACATCCGGTGGCGCGCATAGAGTGCGGCGGCAGCACCACCGACGAGAACGGCATCCGGCACGCGGGCCTGCAGCCGTGCGGCCGACTCGAGCACGTCACTCAGACCCTCGGGGAGATCTGCCATCGCATCATCCATCCACGCAGATTATCAGATCAGATAACATACTGACGAGGGTCTACGCCCCTTAGGTGGAACTAGTCGCGGTCGCCCAGCCGGTGCCAGACGCCTTCTGAGATGACCTCGACCCGGTCGCCGTCGACGACGATCGCGGTCTCGTCATCCATCGCAAATGCCGGGATGTCGATCTTCGATGCCCACTTCTCGGCGGCTTCCATCGAGTTGCCGGGCCGATCGCCGACGGCGAGGTGCGGGCAGATCGCGAACTCGACGAGTCCGAGGCCGCGGTCACCGAGATCTGATTTCCAGCCGACGAACTCCTCGCCGATCCGCGGGGTCATGACCATGCTGCCGGCGCTCATCCCGACCCACACGGTGTCGTCGAGTTCGCCAAACAGGTCGAGCATCCCTGATTCGCGGAGCCAGTGGTGCAGATAGATCGCGTCGCCGCCTGAGGCGAGCAGCACGTCGGCGTCGCGTACCTGCGGCATCCATCGCTCGTCGGGAATGCTCGGCAGCGCCGTGAGCTCGAGAAGTCCCACCGACTTCCACCCGAGCGAGACCATCGGGTTGCCGGCTTCTTGGCCCGCGGCGAACTCCCACGCCTTGACGCCCGGTCCGAGCCATGGATGGCCGTACATCGCGGTAGGAATACAGAGCGCTGTCGACTCTTCGATCGGCTTGCCGAGCAGATCGACGAGCGCGGCCTGGATGGTGGGGTTGGTTACCCCACCGGCGGTCAACAGCAATCGCATGATCTCTCCTTGTCGTCAGGGTGCCTCCTCAGCACCTCAGATTCCTCTATGCATGTCAAGCCGTCTGTATGTCTCTGAGGGGCCATAGGGGAGTCTTCGGAAAGGTCGCCGCGATGGGGGAAGGGGAAGAATGGCCGGGTGAGTTCGTACCGCCGTCCGCTGATCGATGCGCCGGTGTTCCGTGACGCCGACGGCCAGGTCATCGAGTACGGGAAGCGCTGGGAGGACTCACCCCCAACCGACACCTATTCGGTCGACACGCACCTCGAACGGTTCGCTCCGCTCCACACGGTCGCCGATGCGCTCGTGGCGCATCTCGCTGAGACCTATGACGTGCGGATCACGGAGGGTCCGGATGTCGTGGGCGATCTCCTTCGCCCGAGCAGGCCCTTCGTGCGGGCGGTGCGCATTGAGCCGAACGATCCGCGATGCGCTGGTCTCACGCTGGTCTACACCGACTATCCGGGAGTCTTCGTGCACGCGGGCCTGCTTCATGACTTCTTCTACCCGATGTGCGGCTGCGATGCGTGCGACTCGACGTGGGAGGCGGAGGCTGACGAGCTCGAGCGGCACGTGTTCGCGGTCGTCGGTGGGCGATACCGCGAGAGCGTCACCGAGGGGCGCGAACCGTGGATCGAGTTCACGCTCGCGAACCCGGACGGCACGAGTCGGGGTGGGCGCGGCGTCACGGACCTTCCCGCCGTCCGGGTCGAGGCGGCGCGCCCGTTCTTGCGAGCGCTCTCCGACGGCTGGGCGTCATGGCCCCGCGTCGCGGTTGAATCTTGACCCGCCCGCCGTCCACTGCCGCGGGCGACGACCAGTCAGCTCTCGGTTTGATATCGGTCGGTCAATCGGGCGTGGCGAGGCGAGAGTATTGGTCAATGGGGCATCGGGTGGCGGCAGTGGCCGCGGGTCTGCTTGCGGGAGCGCTGTTGCTCACCGGATGCGGCACGTTCTACTCGGAGAAACTCCGGGACCTACCGCCTGAGGCGTCGAGCGTCGAGTTCGACGGGCTGGATCCGAAGCCGGCGGTCGTATGGGCAGACAACGGCGAGGACTGGTTCGTGATCACGTGGGGCAGCAGTTCATGCCCGAATGCTCCGGTGTCGCTGGACGAGACGGCTCCCGGCCAGTTCAGCATCGAGCTCGAAAGCGAAGGTGGGCCGGTGTGCACGGCGGACCTGGGGCCGACGACTTTTCGGATCGCCGCGCCCGACGGTGTGACGCCCGCCGACTCGGTGGTCGTGGACGTCGGTCCCGGTACTCTGCTCGAGCTGGAGCCGGTCGGGTAGCCCGATCA
>NZ_DBHD01000085.1:0-30818 GCF_002296025.1 Microbacterium sp. UBA837 | reverse complement strand
CCGATCTCGGGTGCGCCGTACGGTTCGGCGTCCATCCTGCCGATCTCGTGGGCGTACGTCCGGATGATGGGCGCTGACGGCCTGCGTCAGGCGACAGGCAGTGCGGTCTTGGCGGCGAACTACATCGCGGCCCGCCTGCGTGAGCACTACCCGGTGCTGTACGCGGGGGAGAACGGACTCGTCGCACACGAGTGCATCCTCGACCTGCGGCCCCTGCGGGACGCCACCGGAGTCACGGTGGATGACGTGGCCAAGCGCCTCATCGACTACGGATTCCACGCGCCGACGATGTCGTTTCCCGTTGCGGGGACGCTCATGGTCGAGCCGACCGAGTCCGAGGATCTCGGTGAGCTCGAGCGGTTCATCGAGGCGATGATCGCGATCAAGGCCGAGGCCGATGCTGTCGCTGCGGGGGAGTGGCCTGCTGGCGATAATCCGCTCGTGAATGCTCCGCACACAGCCGAGGCCATCGCGGTCGGCGACTGGCAGCATCCGTATTCGCGCGAGCGAGCGGTGTATCCAGTTCGTTCCTTGGTGCGTTCGAAGTACTGGCCGCCGGTCCGCCGGATCGACCAGGCCTACGGCGACCGCAACCTCGTCTGCGCCTGCCCACCCCCCTCCGCGTTCGTCTAGCCCCGCGCCCTTCGCCGTGAGACGTAACCTGGCGCGGGAAACGTCAGCCCGCCTCACGCGCGAGGTTCCGTCTCGGGCGGTGTGAGTGAGACGTGAGGGTGGCGAGCATGGCGGGTACGGGTGGCCGGATGCGGCGCACGCCGCTTGCCTCGAGCGTTCGTCGCAGGGGCTCGGCGCGCATGGCGTCGTTCCAGTCCCAGCGCGCGAAGCCGCGCAGGTGGCGACGTAGGCGGTCTTCGCGGCGCTTCTCAGCGGCAAGGTCCGCGGGGGTGCGGTACTTGCCGTATCCGTCGGACTCTCCGGCGATGTCGGAGCGCGGCCAATAGAAGTCGCAACGGTCGTTCTGCCCTTCGAAGTGGAACGGGTGCTGGAGCTCAGGTTCCTCGTACCCCAGCCAGCCGATGACCGCGCGGCTGACCGATTCGCCGACGCTCTCGGAGCGTGGATCGGCGTGTTCAATGGCCCATGCGCATCGGCGGCGGTGACGGCGATCCACCTGCAGCAAGAAGGCGTCACGAATCTCCGCGATGGTGCACAGACCGAGTTGACGCTTGCCGATCGTCGCGTCCACGGCCGCCAAGCCCCACGCGGGCGGAAGGGCGCGGGCCAGGGCGACCGCGGTGTCAGCCGGAGCAGTAAGCAGGAGGCCCCCTGTCTCCACGAAACGCGACGTCGTGAGGCTCGCGTGTCGAACGACATCGCCTACCCGGTGCGAGCGCGTCGCCTGGCCATCCAAGAGATGGATGTCGCGAGGTTCACCGAATATCGGCTGACCCCAGAGGGCAGCGGCAGACTCACGGCAGAACAACGCGTCCGGTCGGAGCAGCGCGACGGCGTGGACGCGTGCGAGGTAGCGATCCCACGGCGCGAGAGCGCGCCAGGCCGCCGCATCCGCCCATACGCCGTGTCGTACGGGCACCAGCGTGCGGTCATCACGCGGTCGAGCTGTTGGCGCGGCATCCGATGCAACGTGAAGGACAACGGGACTCGGAGCAATCGCGAGCTTGGGTGGCATCCTTCATCGTCGGCAGTTCCCCACCTACCCATTCCGGGCAACGCCCCCATCGGTGGACAACCCTCACGCCCCTCTTCCCGTGGAGGATCCCCGCTCCCGGCCACCCCGCTCCGTGAGACGTGCACTCGCGCGAGGGACGTGCCCCCGTGCGTCGCGCCAGGCTGTGTCTCACGGCATCAGCGGCGGGCGAGGCTAAAAGACGCCGGGGAAGAGGGTTACCGCGAGGGGGTAGCCGATGAAGGCGACGATGTCGATGAGGGTGTGGGCGATCACGAGGGGCATGACCCGGCCCCACCGGCGGTAGCACCAGCCGAAGACGACACCCATCGCGAAGTTGCCGACGATCGCACCGAAGCCCTGGTACGCGTGATAGGCGGCGCGAAGACCGGCGGTCGTCAGGATGATCGCCCACCAGTTCCAGCCGAACCGGCGGAGGCGATCGAACAGGTAGCCCAGAAAGATGACCTCCTCGGTCAGCCCCGCCCGTAGCGCCGCCAGCATCAGTAACGGCACGGTCCACCACGCGGCATCCAGCGGCGACGCGCTCACCTGGAGGGTGACGCCGAGCGCGCGCCCGCCGATGTAGAGGGCAAGGCCCGGGATGCCGATCACAAGGCCCAGCAGCAGTGCCCGGCCGAGGTCACCACCGAAGCGCGAGAAGTCCAGGCCGATCCGACGCAGGGCGTTTTTTCCGGGTTCCCACAGCAGATAGACCACCAGGGCGACCAGCGACAGCGCGAAGAACACACTCAGCAGCTGGTAGACGGCGTTCCAGATCGCCTCGGCATCGCGGTTGGGATTGAGCTGGGTCTGCTGCTGGGAGAGAGACTGGTTCTGCTGCGCCGCACGGATGAGCGATCGGACGAACGACAGGATGCTGTACACGGCGGACTGCCCGACCGTGATGGCCAGCACGATCCACACTTCCCACGTCAGACGTGTGCGTGTTGCGCCCTCAACCCGGGGGAGGTTCAGCACTTCGCTCACAACAGGCGGGCGCTTCGGGGGGTGCATCTTGTCAGATTGCCACATGCAACTCCCGTCGAGTTAAGGGTATGTAACTTTTCGGCCTCAGGTTTTGAACAACTCATAGCCCGCGCTTATGGTTTTTCCATCCGCGCCGGGGCACCCCATGCCCTGGCGCACAACCCCTTGCACAGGAGGAAATGTGAAGATCGCACGTCTTGCGGCGGGCGTGGGAGTTGTCGCTGTCGGAGCACTCGTGCTCGCCGGTTGCAGCAACCCCTACCAGTCGGATGTCGTGGAGAACTCTGAGATTACGGTTGCGTACAACTCGGGCTTCTTCCACTTCAACGACGACAGCTCTGCCGGCAACAACACCGCCAACGGCAACATCAAGTACATGACCGACACGTCGTTCTCGTACTACAACAACACCCCGGAGCTCGTGCGTAACACGGACTTCGGAACCTACGAGAAGACCAGCGACGACCCGCTGACCGTAGAGTACACGATCACCGCCGACGCGGTGTGGTCTGACGGAGTGCCGGTCGATGAGGCGGACATGCTCCTGCAGTGGGCTGCGATCTCGGGCAATGTCAACGACGCGTTCTCACCCGCTGCCACCACCGGCTACAACCTGGTGACGCAGATCCCCGCTACCGAGGACAAGAAGATCACGTTCGTCTACGACGAGCCCTACGTGGACTGGGAGCTGGTCGGCCCGATCGGTGTCTCGGCACACGGCACCTACGCCCTCGCGTTCCCCGACGAGTACGCGGACGTGCAGGCCGCCTGGGACACCTACGCCGCCTCGGGTGAGCAGGGTGACTGGGATGCCTACAGCAGCGCCGCCAAGTCCTTCGCCGAGACCGCGAAGCAGGCTGTCGTCGACGCGATCACCAACGGTGACGAGGAAGTCCTCGCTGCCCTCGGCGACGCGTGGAGCAACGGCTACGCCTACACCTCGCTGCCCGACAGCCCGGCTGCGGCGCTGACCAGCGGTGCCTACACGATCGAGGAGACCGTCGAGGACCAGTACACGACCCTCGTCGCGAACCCGCTCTACACGTGGGGCCCGTCGCCGAAGTTCGAGCGGATCACCGTTCGCACGATCGCCGACTCCACCACCGCGCTCCAGGCTCTCGAGGCCGGCGAGCTCGACATCTGGACCGGTCAGCCCACCGCTGACATCCTCCAGCTGGCCGAGGGTATCGCGACCGCCGAGGTGCAGACCGGCACGCAGGCATCGCACGAGCACGTCGACCTCACCGTCAACAACGGCGGCCCGTTCGACCCGGCCACCTACGGTGGCGACGAGGCGACCGCGCTCGCGGTTCGCCAGGCGTTCCTGAAGACGATCCCGCGCCAGGAGATCGTCGACAAGATCATCGTCCCGCTCAACCCCGACGCCGAGGTGCGCAACGCCAACCTCGTTGGCCCGGCGGACACGGTGCGCTACCCGATCCTCACCGGTGACAATGGTTCGGCCGACTACGCCGACGTCGACATCGAGGGCGCCATCCAGCTCCTCGCCGACGCGGGAGTGACCACGCCGATCGAGGTCGGCTTCTGGTACCCCGAGGGCAACGTCCGTCGTGGCCAGGAGTTCGAGCTCATCTCTTCGTCGGCTGCTCAGGCGGGCTTCCAGCTCGTCGACCAGAGCGAGCCGAACTGGGAGTTCACCGACCCGTCGATCAACCCGATCAACCCCCACGACGCCGTGATCTTCGCCTGGTCGCAGACCAGCCTCGCGGTGGGTGGCTCGGACCAGATCTACGCGTGCTACGAGACGCCTGAGGCAAAGGGTGGCAACTACAACGGTTACTGCAACGAGGACGTGACGGCTGCACTGCAGACCCTGAACGTCACCTCGGACTACGACGCTCAGACCGACCTCCTCAACGAGGCCGAAATGGGTATCTGGTCGGATGCCGTCACCATCCCGATCTTCCAGTTCCCCGGCCTGCTCGTCTCGAGCGACCGCGTGACCGGAGTGAAGGCCATGCCGCTGAGCCCGGACTACTTCTGGAACTTCTGGGAGTGGGCCCCGGTCGACGCTGAGGGTTGATCCCTCCGTCAGGGAAGCGGCCCGGCCGCTTCCCTGACGTCGACACCAATAGCGTGGGCGCCGAGGTGACCCCTCGGCGCCCACAGCTGTGTCGCGGCGACCGGCCGCGACACCGCATGCCGTAGTACCTTTGGGCAAAGCTCTGCCCCGAACGGAACACCCATGACACCTGAGTCCGCGAACCCGCGAGGCCGAACGTGCTGACCTTCCTGCTCAGGCGACTGGGCGCGATCCTGCTCGTGCTCCTTGTCGCATCGTTCATCGTCTACACCCTCACCGCGATCGGCAGCGATCCGCTCCGCGACCTGCGCGGCAGCAGCGCCCCCAACCGCGACGAGCAGATCGCCTACCGCATCGAGGTCCTGAACCTCGACCTGCCGCCGGTCCTCCGATACTTCACCTGGCTGGGCGGCGCCGCCCAGTGCTTCATCTTCCAGTGCGACCTCGGCGTCGCCTACAGCCGCTCCAACCAGCCGGTCACCGATGCGCTGGCCACGGCCGCGGGCTCCACGATCCAGCTGGTGACCGCCGCGACGATCATCGCGATCCTCGTGGGCATCACGATCGGCATCCTGACCGCCCTGCGCCAGTACAGCGGCTTCGACTACACGGTGACCTTCCTCACCTTCATCGTGTACTCCCTCCCCATCTTCTGGGTCGCGGTGCTCCTCAAGGAGTACGGCGCGATCCGCTTCAACGAGTTCCTCGCCGATCCCAACGTCACGTGGCTGGCGATCCTCATCACCGGCCTCATATCGGGCATCCTGTTCATGAGCCTGCTCGGTGGCAGCTGGAAGACCCGGCTCATCACGTTCGGCTCCGCGTTCGTCGCCGCCGGCGGCCTGCTCTGGTTCCTCGGGGTCACCGGATGGTTCACGACCCCCACGATTGGACTAATCGGTGTGATCATCACCGGCATCGGCGCCGCCGTCGGGGTGACCGCCATCTCCACGGGGCTGGCCAATCGCCGCTCACTTCTCGCGTCGCTGATCACGGTCGCGATCTGGGCGGCGGTCTACTACCCGTTGCAGTACCTGTTCTTCTATGTCGCCGAGGGCTGGATGCTGGTGCTGCTCGGTATCGCGGCGATCGGCATCGGCATCCTGGTCGGGGTCATCGTCGGCGGCGACGGCAAACGTGAGGCGGCCCGCACGGCCGCGATCGTCAGCTTCATCCTGTTCCTCATTGTCGTGATCGACCGCGTCATGCTCGTCTACCCGGACTACGTGCAGCGGATCCCGCAGAGCGGTGTCATCGCGACGATCGGCTCGCGCACTCCGGGTCTGCAAGGCGACATGTGGTTCCAGATGCTGGATGCCTTCTCGCACCTCATCCTCCCGACGATCGCGTTGGCGCTCGTCTCGATCGCCGCGTACACGCGCTACACCCGGTCGAGCCTCCTCGAGGTCATGAACCAGGACTATGTGCGCACCGCACGGGCCAAGGGCCTCACCGAGCGCACCGTCGTCGTCCGCCACGCGATGCGCAACGCGCTCATCCCGATCGCGACGATCATTGCCTTCGACATCGGCGCGCTCATCGGCGGTGCCGTCATCACCGAGACGATCTTCGCCTGGAAGGGTATGGGGTCGCTCTTCGTCGACGGCCTCAACGCCGGCGACGTGAACCTCGTCATGGGCTTCTTCCTCGTGACAGGTCTTCTGGCGGTGGTCTTCAACTTGATCGCCGACCTGCTCTACTCCGCTCTCGACCCACGGATCCGGGTGAACTGACCATGGCGACTCCGATTCCCACCGACGCTCCCGAGGACCGCGGGTCCGAGCAGACGATCGAGCAGAAGGCGGTCGCCGGCCTGAGCCAGGGTGCGCTCGTGCGCCGCAGGTTCTTCCGGCACAAGCTCGCGATGACCGCGCTCGTGGTGCTCGTGTTCATCATCCTGCTCGCCTTCACCTCTGTTGGAACGGTCATCGGCGGCACCGGCTCGCTGCAGGCCGACGCGTCCGGGACGCTCACCATCAACGGATGGCGGATCGAGGGGTGGTGGCCGCTGAACTGGTGGACCGCCTACCCGCTGGTCAACGCCGGTCAGCCGACGCTTTCGCTGTGGCCACTCAGTTTCGGCGAGCATCCGTTCGGTCAGGACACGCTGGGCAAGGACATCTTCGCGCAGGTGATGCGCGGCACCCAGCAGTCGATCACCGTCATGTTCCTCGTCGGCATCGTGTCGCTGATCGTCGGCGTGAGCCTCGGCGCGATCTCCGGTTACTTCCGGGGCTGGTCCGACTCGCTGATCATGCGCTTCACCGACGTCGTGATCATCATCCCGATCATCGTGCTCGGCTCGATCATCGGAAAGCTCCTGGGCGGCAACAACGCGATCGTCTTCGGCGTCTTCCTCGGCATCCTGAGCTGGACAGGTCTCGCACGGCTGGTGCGCGGCGATTTCCTGTCGCTGCGAGAACGCGAGTTCGTGGATGCCGCACGCGTGGCGGGCGCGAGCAACGCGCGGATCATCTTCCGCCATATCCTCCCGAACGCCGTGGGTGTCATCATCGTCAACACGACGCTCCTGATGAGTGCAGCAGTGCTGACCGAGGCCGCGCTGAGCTTCCTCGGATTCGGCATCAGCTACCCGGATGTCTCCCTCGGACAGATCATCTCCGAGTACCGCGAGGCGTTCCGGACACGCCCGTGGCTCTTCTGGTGGCCGGGCCTGTTCATCATCCTGCTTGCGCTGTGCATCAACTTCATCGGAGATGGCCTGCGCGACGCGTTCGACCCGCGTCAGCAGGCCAAGGTCAGCCGCCGCAAGGCGTCGCGCGCGGTCGCCGCGATCCCTTCCGTGCAGGCGGTGACGATGGTCGAGGCGCCGACCTCGGATTCCGATCTCCCCTACATCGACGAGTTCAGCGATCTGGGGGAGCGGTCGGCCCCGCCGGATGCCCGGGGAGACACCGGCGACAGGCCGGGTGATCAGCCGTGAGGCAGCGCGAGGCTCAGCACCGCGGCGACCGTCAGCGCGGCGGTGCCGGCGATCAGCAGCGGATGCCACGTCACGGCGGTGCCGCTGACGCTCGTCAGGCCCTCGCGGCGGTGGCGATCGAGCTCGCGTCGTACCAGGCCCGCGGCGTCTCCCGAGGCGGTTCCCTCCGCATCCGACGGGCGGCGCGTTTCGCCCTCCCCGGGCGTGTGGGCCACGTCCACGCGCTGGGTGGAGAGGGCTTGGCGCGCGCCGGGCGCCGGAGCTGCCCAGGCACGGATGACCCGGCCGCCGTTCGTGCGGAGGGTCAGCGCGTAGCGCGAATCGACCTCGGCGATGTCCCCCCACGGCACGCGGTAGGTGCGCACGATGTTGCTCACTTCGACGAAGCCCTCGGACACGCGGACGAACGGGCGCAGGTAGACCAGCCACGCACCCCAGCCCAGGAGAACGACGGGCCACGCCCAGCGCACGAGCTCGAGAAGACCGCCGTCCACGGCGATGAAGACCAGGGCCGCCACCGCGATCACGAGGGCCGCCACGGCGATGATCATGCCGCCGCGCGGGCGCAAGGTGACCGGTTCGGGCATGCGCCCATCCTGACACGGGAGAACGAACGATGACCTCTGACCAGTCCCGCGCTCGAGGCGGGTTCGGCCGCCGCTCGCGCAGTACCGACACCGCCGCCACCCCCACCGGCGGCCCGGCGCTGTCGGTGTCGAATCTCGGCGTCGAGTTCTTCGTAGGTGGCGCCTGGGTCGCGGCCGCCAAGCACGTCAGCTATGACCTCATGCCCGGCAAGGTCCTCGCGATCGTCGGGGAGTCCGGCTCGGGCAAGAGCACGAGCAGCATGGCCGTCATGGGGCTTCTCCCCAAGAACGCGCGGGTGACCGGGAGCGCGAAGCTCGCCGGGAAGGAGCTGATCGGTGCGCGGCCCGAGGCGCTGCGCAAGGTCCGCGGTGAGGGGATCGCTGCGATCTTCCAGGAGCCGATGACCGCCCTGAACCCCGTCTACACCGTCGGCTTCCAGATCTCCGAGGCGCTCATGACGCACCGGCCGGGGATGACCCGGAAGCAGGCGAAGGAGCGGGCCCTCGAGCTCCTGCGCCTGGTCGAGATGCCCGATCCGCTCAAGGCGTTCGACTCCTACCCTCACCAGCTCTCCGGTGGACAGCGACAGCGTGCGATGATCGCCCAGTCCATCTCCCTGGAGCCGCGTGTGCTCGTCGCCGATGAGCCCACGACGGCGCTCGATGTGACAGTGCAGGCCGAGATCCTCGACCTGCTGCGCAACCTCCACACCAAGCTCGACTCGGCGATCATCCTCATCACGCACGACATGGGCGTCGTGGCCGACATGGCCGACGACGTCATGGTGATGAAAGACGGCGACGTCGTCGAGTACGGCCCGGCATCGCAGGTGTTCGGCGAAGCGGAGCATCCGTACACGCGGGCGCTGATGGCTTCGGTGCCCCACCTGGGCCTGGGGGAGGCGCGCACCGAAGAGGCCACTCATCGGGATGACTCGACGGCGGCGCTGCGCCTGGAGAACGTCTCGATCGAGTACCCCAAGCGCGGTCGGGTACCCGCCTTCCGGGCCGTATCGGATGCCACGCTGTCGATTCAGCCGGGCGAGGTGCTGGGCCTCGTGGGTGAGTCAGGGTCAGGCAAGACGACCATTGCGCGCGCCATCGTGGGCCTCGTACCGATCGCGGAGGGAAGCCTTCGCGTTGCAGGCCAGGACATGGTCGGGGTAGGCCCCAAGGAGTTGCGCGCGGTGCGCCGCAAGCTCGGGATCGTGTTCCAGGACCCCGGTTCTTCGCTGAACCCCCGCTGGCCCGTCGGAGAGTCGATCGGGGAGCCGCTGGAGCTCGCCGGTCGTGAGCGCAAAGAGATCTCCAAGCGTGTCGAGGATCTGCTGGACCTCGTCGAACTGCCGCGCGATTTCCGCAACCGGTACCCGCACGAGCTCTCGGGTGGGCAGCGTCAGCGCATCGGTATCGCCCGCGCTCTGGCCCTCGACCCCACTGTGCTGGTGGCCGACGAGCCCACGAGCGCGCTGGATGTCTCGGTTCAGGCGCGCGTGCTCGAGCTGCTGCAGGCCATCCAGAAGGAGAAGCAGTTCGCGACGCTGTTCGTGACCCACGACCTCGCGGTCGTCGATCTTCTGGCCGATCGCATCGCCGTCATGCAGCACGGACGCATCGTGGAGCAGGGCACGAAGGAGCAGATTCTGCGCAACCCGCAGGATGACTACACCAAGCGCCTCATCGCTGCTGTTCCGGTTCCGGATCCTGCCGAGCAGCGGCAGCGCCGCGAGGCGCGGGCAGCGCTCCTGGCCGAGCAGAAGTCGGCCTGAGACGAGGACGACTCCGCGCTCAGCTGCCCGCAAGCGCTCCTGAGATATCCTGGGATGCGCCGGCATCCCGGCCGCCTCCCCACCCGCAAGGATTCCCTCATGGCGCATGCCCTCCGTTCGGACCTCCGAAACGTCGCGATCGTCGCGCACGTCGACCACGGCAAGACCACGCTGGTGGATGCGATGCTGCGCCAGACCGGCTCGTTCGGCGAGCACGCGCACGTGGAAGAGCGCGCGATGGACTCGAACGACCTCGAGCGCGAAAAGGGCATCACGATCCTCGCGAAGAACACCGCGATCACCTACAACGGCGTCCACACCGAGGTCCCCGTGACGATCAACGTGATCGACACGCCAGGGCACGCCGACTTCGGGGGAGAGGTCGAGCGCGGGCTGTCGATGGTCGACGGCGTCGTGTTGCTGGTGGATGCGTCCGAGGGGCCGCTTCCGCAGACGAGGTTCGTGCTGCGCAAGGCGCTGGAGGCGAAGCTCCCCGTCATCCTGCTCGTCAACAAGACGGATAGGCCGGATGCTCGCATCGCCGAGGTCGAGGAAGAGTCGCACGACCTGCTGCTGGGCCTCGCGTCTGACATGCACGAGGACGTCCCGGACCTCGACGTCGACGCTCTCTTGGACGTGCCGGTCGTCTACGCCTCAGGTCGCGCCGGCGCTGCCTCGCGGAACCGCCCCGAGAACGGGTCGCTCCCCGACAACGACGACCTCGAGCCGCTGTTCGAGGCGATCCTCGAGCATGTTCCGGCGCCGTCGTACGACGACGAAGCGCCGCTGCAGGCATGGGTGACGAACCTCGACTCGAGCCCGTTCCTCGGTCGTCTGGCGCTGCTGCGGGTCTTCAACGGGACCCTCAAGAAGGGCCAGACCGTCGCCTGGGTGCGTCACGACGGTTCCCACTCGAACGCGCGCATCACCGAGCTGCTCAAGACCCGTGCGCTCGAGCGCTATCCCGCCGAGTCAGCAGGACCCGGTGACATCGTCGCGATCGCGGGGATCGAAGAGATCACGATCGGCGAGACGATCGCCGACCCCGAGGACGTCCGACCGCTGCCGGCGATCACCGTCGACGACCCCGCTATCTCGATGACGATCGGCACGAACACCTCGCCGCTTGTCGGCAAGGTCAAGGGCCACAAGGTCACGGCACGCATGGTGAAGGACCGCCTGGACCGCGAGCTCATCGGCAACGTCTCCATCAAGGTCGTCGACATCGGGCGGCCGGATGCCTGGGAGGTGCAGGGACGCGGTGAACTGGCGCTTGCCATCCTCGTCGAGAACATGCGCCGCGAGGGCTTCGAGCTGACCGTCGGCAAGCCCCAGGTCGTCACCCGGAAGGGGCCGAACGGGCAGACGCAGGAGCCCTTCGAGCACCTCACGATCGATGCGCCCGAGGAGTATCTCGGCGCGATCACGCAGCTGCTTGCCGCGCGCAAGGGCCGCATGGAGACGATGGTCAACCACGGCACCGGCTGGGTGCGGATGGAGTTCGTCGTGCCCTCACGTGGACTCATCGGCTTCCGCACCGAATTCCTCTCGATCACGCGCGGCACCGGGATCGCCAACGCGATCTCGCACGGCTACGACGACTGGGCCGGGCACATCGTCGCCCGCCAGAACGGTTCGATCGTGGCCGACCGTGCTGGCGTCGTCACTCCGTTCGCGATGATGGCGCTGCAGGAGCGCATGAGCTTCTTCGTGCAGCCCACCGAGGAGGTCTACGAGGGCATGGTCGTCGGCGAGAACACGCGAGCCGATGACATGGACGTGAACATCACCAAAGAGAAGAAGCTCACGAACATGCGTTCTTCCACGGCTGATGAGCTGGAGCGGCTCACGCCGCCGCGACAGCTCTCCCTGGAGGAGAGCCTGGAGTTCGCCCGCGAAGACGAATGTGTCGAAGTCACTCCCGAGAAGGTGCGGATCCGCAAGGTGATCCTCGACCAGACCGAGCGTGGTCGCGCTGCATCGCGCCTGAAGCGGCAGGACGCCAACGCCTGACCTGCGTCGCCCACGGGTCGACTCGACCGCGGACGGATCAGCCGTTGAGGATCAGCTCCTCCAACTGCTCGAGCATGTGCGCGGGCAAGTCCGAGTCCGGTCCTGTCGCGTTGAGTACGATCGCGACAGCCGTCTGGGACTCCGGGTGGTACATCGCGAGGGCCTGGTAGCCGAGGCCATTGCCGGTGTGCCCGATCCAGTCGCCGATGCGACCGATGCCGAAACCGTACTCGTCGTAGAACGGGCTCGCGGGGTCGGGGGCGGTGTCGCGCCACTCCGAGAGCCGACGCTCCTGCGAAGCGTCCGACACGAGCGTTCCCGCGCCCAGCGCCTCGGCCCACGCGGCAAGGTCTCCCGCCGTACCGAACAGGCCGCCGGCGGCAGAGAACGCGCTCGCGCGGACGGCGGGAAGCTCCTCCACGGTGCCGTCAGCATCCACCTGGAACGGGGCTGCGGTCCCCTCCGGTGGCAGAACGTTTCCCGGATACACGACTGACGCGAGCTGGAGCGGCTCCAGGATGCGTGACGCGACCGCCTCGGGCCAGCTGAGCCCCGAAGAGGTGTCGATGATCTGCCCGAGTAGGACCGTGTTGGTATTGGAGTACTCGTAGCTCGTCCCGGGAACGAACTCCTCGGGAACGCCGTCCGTGAGCCCGTACAGGGTCGTGTCGGTCCAGCTACGCGTCCAGTCCTCGACCAGCAGGTCGACAAGGCCCGCTTGCGTCGAATAGCTGGGCACCCCCGAGGTCATCGTGGCAAGCTCATCGATCGTGGCGGCCGTCTCGATCCCGGTTCCGGCAGTGGGCGCCGGCGCATCGAGATCCAGGATGCCGTCGTCGGCTAGCTGCAGCACGACGGTCGCGACGAACGACTTGGTCACGCTGCGGTAGGCAAACAGGGTGTTATCGGTCACTGGCGCGCCACTGGCATCCGCAACTCCGGCAGGGTAAACCGTGGTCGCCCCGTCGCGGCGGATAGCGATCGCGCCGCCGGGGACGGATGCCGATTCGAGCGCTGCGGCGAAAGCCTCGCTTACCGGGTTCGAGGGCGCTGCGGCGCTGCATCCGGACACGAGTGCTGTGACGGTGGCGGCCGTGATAGCTCCCGCGAGCATGCGCCCGCGATATCGGGTGTGGCGGGTCATCGTTCCAGCCTAGAACGAGAGTTCAGCGCATTTCGGACACCAGGACGGCGCTCGTGCCCGCGACGAGGGCCTCGAAGACGTGCGCTGCATCGCCCGGATAGCAGAGGTAATCGCCGGGCTCCAGGTCGAAGGGTGAGTCGCGCGGACCGACGCGTGCGCTGCCCGAGAGGAGGACCACATGCTCAGTGGTGCCCGTCGGATGAGCGTCCGAGAGTCGCGGCGAGCCTGGTTCGGCGCGGAGGAGGTACAGGTCACGCCTGACGTTCGGTGCGGCAGCCGACAGGAGCAGCGCCTCGTACGCAGAGCCCGCGGCTCGCACTCCGTGGCCATCGCGCGCTCGGATGAGCGTCGGCTCGCTCTCGCGATCTTCCACCAGTGCGGCGAAGGGCGCGCCGAGTGCGGTGGCGATCGCCCACAGGGTCTCGACGTTGGGATTGGCCGAACCTGCTTCGATTTGCGAGATGGTGGCCTTGGACACGCCCGAGCGTCGAGCCAGCTCTGCGGCAGAGACCCCCGCGCGTTCGCGTTCGCGGCGCACGGCGGTCGCGATGCGAGACCCCAAGCTCATATGGTTCAGTATGCCGAACGATTGTCTATTTGACCAAACGAAATGGCTGCTGCAGGATGGCGAGCATGGAGCCGGTCGACGTGCCGCCGGAAGGCGGCGAGACGGATGCCGCACGCGGAGCGTGGCGCCAGGGCGTGAGTGTCGCGCTGGCGACAAGCGCGTACGGCGTTTCGTTCGGGGCGCTGTCGGTCGCGGCGGGACTTGATGTCTGGCAGACCTGCATCCTGAGCCTCGTCATGTTTACCGGAGGTTCGCAGTTCGCCTTCGTCGGGGTGATCTCCGCCGGCGGACTCGCGGCGATCCCCGCAGCCGTCGCGTCGGCCGCGCTCTTGGGCGTGCGAAACGTCGCGTACGGCATCCGGATGTCGACCCTGCTGCCCCCGGGGCGCTTGACCCGCATCGTCGCGCCGCAGTTCACAATCGACGAGTCCACGGCAGTCGCGCTCGCGCAGCGAACGCCACGCGCGCGAACCGTCGGCTTCTGGGTCACCGGCATTGGGATCTATGTCGGCTGGAACCTCTCGACCCTTATTGGTGCTCTCCTGGGCGACGTGCTCGGCGATCCGCGCGCGTACGGACTCGACGCCGCGGCCGCAGCCGCTTTCCTCGCCCTGCTGTGGCCGCGTCTGCGCGGAAGGCAGCCCATCGTCGTGGGGATTGCGGCCGCCGTCGTGGCTACCGTGCTGACGCCTTCGCTCATGCCCGGTCTCCCGGTGCTGATCGCCGCTGTGGTCGGTATCCTGGTCGGCTGGTTCGACTGGGGCTCGCGGTCCGCCGCGACGCGCACCGCCGGTGTCGAGGGGCTCGACGAACCCGACGATCTTCCAGAGCGGGAGGGGCTGCCGTGACGTTGTGGAGCGCAATCGCGCTGGCATCGGTGATCTGTCTGGCTCTCAAGGTGACCGGATACCTCGTTCCGCCGCGCCTCCTCGAGGCGCCGCGGCCCGCGCGGATCGCCGACCTGTTGACGGTCGCGTTGCTCGCCGCGCTGGTTGCCGTGCAGACGCTCGGGGTCGGCGAGGCGATTGTGGTGGATGCCCGGGTCCCCGCCGTCCTGGTGGCGGCGGGCCTGCTCCTGCTGCGCGCGCCGTTTCTTGTCGTGGTGGTCGCGGCAGCTGCGGTAGCAGCAGCGCTGCGGTGGTGGGGTCTGGCTGTCTGAGGTTTCGTGCAGCGCCACCGCGATACAGTGATGCGGTGCAGCGCTTCTCGTTCCTTCGGCTTGCCGCGTGGGTTGTTGCGCTGGTTGTCGGGGCGATCTATGGGGCCGCAGGTACCGTCAGTCACGCATATCGCGTATTCGGCATCCCGGTGGGACTCGTCCTAGCCATGGTCGCCGGCGCGGCAGTCATCATCGCGGTGCGCCTGCTCACGGCTGACCGGTGGGCTGCGCTTGCCACCGGGCTTGGCGCCATGGGTGTGACGATCGTCCTGTCGGGCACCGGAGCCGGCGGTTCAGTGATCGTGCCGCAGTCGGTACTGGGCGTCGTATGGACCTTGTGGCTTCCCCTTGTCACCGCTTTCGTGGTCGCCTGGCCCGAGCGGGTCGATCGCGGCCGGGCGGTCGAGGCAGCCGACTAGACTTGCATTCGTGACGTATGTGATCGCCCTTCCCTGCGTCGATGTCAAGGATCGCGCCTGCATCGACGAGTGCCCCGTCGACTGCATCTATGAGGGGGAACGTAGCCTCTACATCCACCCTGACGAGTGTGTCGACTGCGGCGCCTGCGAGCCGGTGTGCCCCGTCGAGGCGATCTACTACGAAGACGACCTGCCCGACGAATGGCAGGACTACTACAAGGCCAACGTCGAGTTCTTCGATGACCTCGGCTCGCCCGGGGGAGCAGCAAAGGTCGGTGTGATTCCCAAGGATCACCCGGTCATCGCTGAGCTGCCTCCGCAGAACCACTGATCCGGGATTTCGACGGATGGGCGTCGCCGATCTGGCCGATTACCCGTGGGACGCGATGGTGCCCCACGCTGCGCAGGCGCGCTCCCACCCCGACGGGATGGTCGATCTTTCGATAGGTTCGCCGGTCGATCCGACTCCCGAGGTGATTGCGAGAGCTCTTGCCGCAGCGACCGACGCTCACGCCTACCCGCAGACGGTTGGAACGCCCCTCTTGCGAGAGGCGATCGTCGACTGGTATGCCCGCCGTCGAGGGGTTCCGGGGCTCACGATCGACGATGTGGTCCCGACGATCGGGTCGAAGGAACTCGTCGCCCTCTTGCCGCTGCTCCTCGGCCTCGGGCCCGGAGATGTCGTCGTCCATCCGGTGGCGGCATACCCGACCTACGAGGTCGGTGCACGAGTCGTGGGGGCGACCCCGATCGCGGCCGACGATCCGGAGCAGTGGCCCGAGAACACTCGGCTGGTCTGGGTGAACTCGCCGGGCAACCCCGACGGCGCCGTGCTGGATGCTGCGGCGCTGCGTACCGCCCGGGAACGCGCGAGCGAGCTCGGAGCGGTGTTCGCGAGCGACGAGTGCTACGCCGAGCTCGGGTGGGAAGCGCCGTGGGACCGCGAGCAGATTCCGTCAGCTCTGGACCCCCGCGTCACCGGAGGGAACAACACCGGAGTCCTGTCGGTGTACTCGCTGAGCAAGCAGTCGAACCTCGCGGGCTACCGCGCAGCCTTCGTCGCGGGCGACACCGCGATCATCCAGCGGATGCTGACAGCCCGTAAGCACCTGGGGCTGATGCCGCCGGCGCCCGTTCAGGCGGCGATGGCTGCCGCCCTGCGTGATGACACGCACGTCGCCGAGCAGCGGGAGCTGTACCGGCACCGGCGCGGGATCCTGCTTCCCGCCGTGCAGGAAGCGGGATTCCGGGTCGATCGGAGCGAGGCCGGCCTGTACCTGTGGCTTACGCGCGGTGAGGACGCCTGGACCTCCGTGGAGTGGTTCGCGCAGCGCGGCATCCTGGTCGGACCTGGCGTCTTCTATGGCGCGCAGCACTCGCACCACGTCCGGCTCTCGTTGACGGCAACCGATGAACGTATCGCCGCTGCGGCGGATCGCCTCCGCGCGGGCTAGACACCCCCCACGCCCGTTCGGGCACCGCGCTGCGAGGTTTCCTCCATCGAAAGAGCACCCGCTTTGGCTGTGCGCACAGTAGGCCGGGCCGACTACTAGGCTGTAAAGGCAGCCCGGGCACCGACGCGTGCTTGGACGGCTCCGCGAGGCGGCGAACCCGTCCCGGTGCCGACGACAGCCCCAGACAATGCAAGGAGGCGCCGTGGACGACGCGCAGACCCCGCAGCAAAAGGCCATCCTGACCGTCGGCGATCGGACCGCCGAGTTCCCCGTGCTCCACGGCACCGACGGAGTACCGAGCATCGATGTCGCAACCTTTACGCGGCAGACGGGGTACACGGCCCTGGACTACGGATTCGTCAACACCGCCTCCACCAAGTCGGCGATTACCTATATCGACGGGGATGCCGGCATCCTGCGCTACCGCGGTTATCCGATCGAGCAGCTCGCGACTCACAGCACGTACCTCGAGGTCGCGTGGCTGCTCATCTACGGCGAGCTGCCCACGGCCGACGAACTCGCGGAGTTCGACAACCGCATCCGTCGCCACACACTGCTGCACGAGGACCTCAAGCGCTTTTTCGGCTCGCTGCCGCCGACCGCGCATCCGATGTCGGTGCTGTCGGCGGCGACGGCCACTCTGTCGACCTACTACGAAGACGAGTCCGACCCCCACAATCCCGAGCACGTCGAGGTCAACACGATCCGGCTTCTCGCGAAGCTCCCGGTCATTGCGGCCTACGCCCACAAGAAGAGCATCGGCCAGGCTTTCCTGTACCCCGACAACTCGATGAGCTTCGTCGACAACTTCCTCAAGCTCAATTTCGGTGTCCTATCGGAGCTGTACGACGTCAACCCCGTCGTATCCCGGGCGCTCGAACGGTTGCTGATCCTGCACGAGGACCACGAGCAGAACGCGTCGACCTCGACGGTGCGCCTGGTCGGGTCGACCGGCGCCAACCAGTTCTCGTCGATCTCGGCGGGTATCAACGCGCTTTACGGCCCGCTGCACGGCGGTGCGAACGAGGCGGTTCTCTCGATGCTCGCCCGCATCCGAGACTCGGGCGAGAGCGTCGAACGCTTCGTCGAGCGGGTCAAGAACAAGGAGGACGGCGTCAAGCTCATGGGCTTCGGGCACCGGGTCTACAAGAACTACGACCCGCGCGCAAAGCTCGTGAAGGAGTCGGCCGACGAGGTGCTCTCGGAGCTCGGTGTGCATGACCCGCTCCTGGATCTTGCCAAGCAGCTCGAAGAGATCGCCCTCAACGACGACTACTTCAAGGAGCGTCGCCTTTACCCGAACGTCGATTTCTACACCGGCGTCATGTACAAGGCGATGGGCTTCCCCACGCGCATGTTCACCGTGCTGTTCGCGATCGGCCGCCTTCCGGGATGGCTCGCGCACTGGCGTGAGATGAACGCCGACCCGCAGACCAAGATCGGCCGCCCGCAGCAGCTGTACACGGGCGCACCCGAACGCACCTACCCTGGCGTCTGAGTCAGCTGTCGCGGCGGGACTCTGGCATTCTGAACGGATGCCGAAACTCCTCGTCCGCGTTCCCTCCCCGCTGCTTGCCGACGGCGAGCTGACGCACCTCGACCGGGTCGAAGCCGATCCGGACCTCGCCCTGTCGCAGTGGCGGGACTACGTCGCGGTGTACCGCGACAGGGGATGGCAGGTCATCGATGTTCCTGCGGCACCGGACCAGCCCGACGGCGTCTTCATCGAGGATGCCCTCGTCATATTCGACGACATCGTGGTGATCGGTCGGCCCGGCGCCGAATCCCGGCGCGGCGAAATCGCAACGGCCCGCGCGGTAGCAGAGACGCTCGGTTTTCCTGTGCACGAGATCGAAGCGCCGGGCACCCTCGACGGCGGCGACGTGCTCAAGATCGGGCGCACCGTCTACGTCGGGGCGTCATCGCGGACCAATGATGACGGCATCCGCCAACTGGAGGCCCTGCTGAGCCCTCGGGGATGGAAGGTCGTCGCGGTGCCGGTGACACGCGTCCTGCATCTGAAGAGCGCGGTGACGGCGCTTCCTGATGGAACCGTCATCGGGTACGAGCCGCTCGTCGACGACCCGTCGGTGTTCCCCCGATTCCTCCCCGTGCCCGAAGAGCACGGCACCGCCGTTGTCGTCCTCGACGAGGCGACAGTCCTGATGTCGGCCGATGCACCGCAAACGGCTGCGCTTCTCCGCTCGCGCGGGCTCACCGTCATCCAGACACCCGTGACGGAGTTCGAGAAACTCGAGGGGTGCGTTACGTGCCTCTCAGTGCGCGTGCGTCGCTGACGCGCAGATTCGACCTCGCCTCAGGCGTGGAGCGCTTCGTTGAGGGTCACCCCGACGCCAGCGCGGCGGACTGCCTCGATCGCTCCCGTGAGCGAGTTGCGGCGGAACAGGATGCCGTCCCGGCCCGAGAGCTCAGCACCCTTGACTGTCGGGCGCGTACCGTCAGCGCCGACAGGCTCGTCGGCGAGCACGATCTTCGACCCTGCGGTGACGTACAACCCTGCCTCGACGACGCAATCGTCCCCCAGAGAGATGCCGATGCCCGCGTTTGCGCCGAGGAGGGAACGACTCCCGATCGAGACACGGTGCGTGCCGCCTCCCGAGAGTGTGCCCATGATCGAGGAGCCGCCGCCGATGTCGCTGCCGTCACCGACGATGACGCCCTGTGAGATTCGGCCCTCCACCATGCTCTGGCCGAGGGTTCCGGCGTTGTAGTTCACGAAGCCTTCGTGCATCACGGTGGTTCCGGGGGACAGGTACGCGCCCAGCCGCACGCGAGACGCGTCGCCGATGCGGACGCCCGTGGGCACGACGTAGTCGGTCAGGCGCGGGAACTTATCGAGGCTCTGCACCTGGATGCCGGCGCGTTGCAGTCGTGCGCGGCGCCGGTCGAGCTCGCGCGGGTCGACGGGTCCGGCGTTGGTCCAGGCGACGTTGGGGAGCGCACCGAAGATGCCGTCAAGGTTCAGGTTGTTCGGAGCGACTAGTCGGTGTGACAGTGCGTGGAGGCGGAGGTAGGCATCCGGTGTGCCCGAGGGTGCCGCGTGGAGATCGATCTCGATCTCGACCTGCTCGATGCTGACGCCGCGCGTGTCATCCGTGCCCACAGCCTCGGCTACCAGAGCTCGTGCGGCCTCGTGAGCGTCCCGGTGATCAGACAGTGCCCCCGCCTGAGGCGACGGGTACCAGGTGTCCAGAACCGTGCCGTCTGCCGCGACAGTTGCCGCCCCGATACCGCTGATCTTCCGCTGTGCCGTCATCGTTCCAGGGTATCGAGTCGCGCCCCAGGCGCTGCGCCTGTCACGCCCCGCCCATCGCACAGCTTCGACCCCTGGCTAGACTCGAGGAGTGCTGGACCTGACCTCGAATGCTGTCGATCTCACCCGCGCGATCTGCGATATCCCCAGCGTCTCGGGAGACGAAGGACATCTCGCGGACCTGATCGAGCAGGCAGTGGGCGACCTGCCACACCTCGAGGTCATCCGAGACGGCGACACGATCATCGCTCGCACGAATCTCGGGAGAGATCGCCGGGTTGCCATCGCCGGCCACATCGACACCGTCCCCATCAACCGCAACGTTCCCACGCGAACGGTCGACATCGACGGCGAAGAGTTCATCTGGGGCCGCGGCACCGTTGACATGAAGGCCGGAGTAGCGGTGCAGCTCAAGCTTGCCGCCGACCTCGTCGCGCCGAAGGCTGACATCACGTGGATCTGGTATGACCACGAGGAGGTGGCTGCTGCCCTCAACGCGCTCACCCGCATCGCAGCGACCCGGGCCGACCTGTTGGCCGCCGACTTCGCTATTCTCGGGGAGCCCTCCAACGGCCAGGTGGAGGGCGGCTGCAACGGCCACATGCGGGCGATCGTCAGAACGCACGGTGTGCGTTCGCACAGTGCACGGTCATGGATCGGCGAGAACGCCATCCACAAGGCGGCACCAATTCTCGAGCGGCTCGCCGCCTACACTGCGCGGGAGGTTCCCGTTGACGGGCTCGTCTACCGGGAAGGTCTGAACGCTGTTCGCATCACGGGCGGTGTGGCAGGAAACGTCATCCCCGACGTCTGTGAGGTCGAGGTGAACTACCGCTTTGCTCCCTCACGCAGTGGCGCCGAGGCCGAGGCGCACGTGCGAGAGGTCTTCGACGGGTTCGAGGTCGAGGTCATCGATATGGCCGAGGGCGCGCGGCCGGGGTTGGACGACCCGCTGGCGCAGGAGTTCGTCACTGCCGTTGGCGGTACCGCGCAACCCAAGTACGGCTGGACGGATGTGGCACGGTTCTCGGCTCTCGGCATCCCCGCTGTCAACTACGGCCCGGGAGACCCGCAACTCGCTCATCACGACGAAGAGCGCGTTGCCGTTGCCCAGATTCTGGATGTCGAGCGCGGGCTGCGCGCGTGGCTGACCTGACGGCACCGGCGCCGCCATCCCGGCGGTCGCTACCGCCGGCGCTGACGATCGCGCTCATCTATCTCGCTGCGCGTGCCGTCACGTTCGGCTTCCTGATCCTGGCTGCCGCGTTATCGGCCGAGGGAACACGCTTCGGTGCGGGGGCGAGTGTCCAGGATCTCGTCGTGGGGTGGGATGCCCAGTGGTATTGGTTCCTGGCGGTCAACGGTTACCCCGCCGACCTTCCTCTCACTGACGCGGGCGCTGTCGCCGAAAATCAGTGGGCGTTCATGCCGATCTACGCATACCTCGCTGCCGCCATCGCGCCGCTCGTGGGCGGTTGGTGGGGAGTCGCTGCCGTTCTGATATCTCTGGCAGCCGGGTACGGCGCAACCTACGTGCTGTACCGGATGCTGCGGGGTCGGATCGGGGGATCGGCTGCCATCTGGGCGTCCGCCTTCTTTGCTGCCGGTCCGTTGGCTGCACTGTTCCAGGTGGGCTACGCGGAGGCGCTCTTCCTGCTGTGGCTCTTCTTGGCGCTGTGGGCTGTCACCGCCCACCGCTTCGTGTGGGTGTATCCGCTGGTGGTCCTGATGGGCTACACGCGGCCCGGCGTTCTCGCGTTCGCACTGTTCATCGGGCTCTTCGGAATCTGGCGCTTCTTCTCACGCCGCGCCGAACCGCTTCGTGTGCGCGAGGTCATCCACATCGTCGCCCTGGGCGCGCTCGCCACCGCTGTGGGGTTTTCCTGGCAGATCATCGCGGCTATCGTCACGGGGGATCCGGGCGCCTACCTTGCCACTGAACTCGCATGGCGGCGCAACTGGCTCCCGGACGATGCGGGGCACTTCCTGCCGTTCGACGCCTTCGTGCGCGGTGCTGCGTTCTGGGGGGAGGTCTGGGGGTGGGGGGCCGCCGGCGGAGTCATCCTGCTCTCGGTGATTCTGGCCGGCGCGGCCGCGGCGCTGCTCTGGGCGCCGCAGGTTCGGGCGCTGGGACCCGAGATCCGCCTCTGGGCTGTCAGCTACCTCGTCTACCTGCTGGCGGTGTTCTTCCCCCAGTCGAGCATCTTTCGCCTCCTTGTTCCGCTGTCGCCCCTCTGGGGCGCCTTTGCGGTGCCGCGGTCCCTCGTGTGGCGCGTCGGCGTCCTCATCGCGTGCCTGGCCGGGCAGTGGTGGTGGATCTACAACATGTATGCCCTCGGCAATCGGTTCTGGCAAATCCCCTAAGCTTGATTGGTAGACCACGACGAAAGGGAGCCGCCATGGCAGCCATGAAGCCGCGAACCGGAGACGGACCGATGGAGGCCGTGAAGGAAGGCCGCCTCATCATCGTGCGAGTACCTCTCGAAGGCGGTGGCCGCCTTGTCGTCTCGGTGAACGACGCCGAGGCCAAGGAACTGTACGACGTGCTCGGCGGAGTTGTCGGAGCCGCGTAACACGCGATCATCTCAACGCGAAAGCGGCCGGTCGGTAGACCGGCCGCTTTCGCGTTGTCGGTGTGGCGCTTTAGACCGACGGGAGCGTCGTGAGCTGCAGGAGTCCTTCGCGCGCAGTGTTGAGCGCACCCAGGACAGCGGGGGACTGTGCAACCTCTTGAATGAGCGAGCGGTACGCGGTCGTCACCTCGTCGCGCTTGACCGGATCGGCGACGGCACCTCCGGCGAGGACTCGGGGGATGAGGACGGTACCGCCGGGGCGTACCAGTCGCAGTCCGTGTTCGACGTATTCGATGACGCCCTCGGGCTCGGCGTCGACCAACACGATGTCGTACGATGCCTCGTTCATGCGCGGAAGCACCTCGGCTGCGCGGCCCGTGATGAACCGGGCGCGAGCGGGCGGCACCTTCGCCTGCGCGAAAGCCTGACGCGCTGCCCCGAGATGCTCGGGCTCGACATCGATCGTGGTGAGAGTCGCCTGCGGCGCACCGCGCAGCAGCCACAGGCCGGAGACTCCGCCGCCCGTGCCGATCTCGACGATGTTCAGCGCGCGCCCGACGGCGGCGATGGTCGCACACTGCACGCCGACTGCCGCGCTGATCGGTTCGGCGCCCAACTCCAGCGCAGCCTCGCGAGCGCGGGCGATCGCGTCGGGTTCGACCGTGACCTCTTCGACGAATCGATTGACCGCGTGATCTCCCATGCACTGCCCTTTCCCTGAGGGGCAAGCCTACGTGCGCGCGCCCGGATTCTCGCTGAGGCGCGAGGGGTAATCTTGAGCCATGTTCAACGGGATCACGATCGAGAAGCTTTTGCTGATCGGTCTGATCGCCGGGATGATCATCGGCCCCCAGCGTCTTCCGCGCTATGCGGCAGCACTCGGACAGTTCGCGCGTCGAGCTCGCGACTTCGCCCGCTCCGCAGGCTCGCGCGTGAAAGAGGAGATGGGCGAGGACTTCGACGACGTGGATTGGCGCACGCTCGATCCGCGCCAGTACGACCCCCGTCGCATCATCCGTGAGGCCCTCCTCGATGACCCGCCGACACCGCCCGTCAAGCCGCAATCCGCAACGATGGCGGCCGCCGGCACAGCTGCTGCCGCGGCAGAGAGCGCAACGTCGACGAAGGCACCGCCGCTGGCCGCCGGCGAGACTCCGCCGTTCGATGCGGAAGCTACCTGACGCGCATCGGCAGGGAGCGGCCCGACAGTCCGCGGCCGGAGCCCAGAACCGCATCCGCGACGGCCTCGATTGCCGCCGCGGCGGGGTCGCCGGCATCCGTCACGAGGTGCACGTCGCCGGCGTCGCCTGATGCCCGCACGCCCTGACTGAGCGGGATGGAGCCGAGGAGCGGGACGGGTTCGGCATCCGTCTGCAGCGCGGTGGCGACAAGCTCCCCGCCGCCGGAGCCGAACAGATCGAGCACTGTGCCGTCGGGAAGGGTCAGCGGCGCCATGTTCTCGACGACTCCCAGCACGCGCTGACCGGTCTGCCGGGCCACGAGACCCGAGCGGATCGCGACGTCGGCGGCCGCGCGCTGGGGCGTGGTCACCACGATGACCTCGGCGTGGGGCAGGAGTTGTCCGACGGAGATCGCGACATCGCCGGTTCCCGGTGGCATGTCTAGCAGCAGAATGTCGAGGTCACCGAAGTGGACGTCGGTGAGGAACTGCTGCACGGTGCGGTGGAGCATCGGGCCACGCCACGCCACGGCGCCGAGCGGCTCCTCTCCCGAACCACGTCGCAGGAACATTCCGATCGAGATCACCTTCACCCCGTGCGCGACGGGAGGCAGCATGAGGTTATCGATCCGCGTCGGTTGCGGGGGCGTGCCGTCCGGTCCGACAAGACCCAGGATGCCGGGAATCGAGAACCCGTGGACGTCGGCGTCGATGAGCCCGACGCGCAGGCCCCGCGCTGCCAGGCTCGTCGCCAGCAGCGCGGTCAGTGTCGACTTGCCGACCCCGCCTTTGCCGCTCGTGACGGCGATCACGCGGGTCAGGGAATCGGGCCCGAACGGCATCGACCTGGCCGGGCGCCCGGCGCGGAGCATCTCGGTGAGGCGAGCGCGCTCCTGTGCATCCATGACCCCCACTGCGATCTCGGCGGAAGCCACGCCCGGTACCGACAGTGCGGCGGCACGAACATCGGATTCGATTCGAGCTGCAGCGGGGCATCCGGCGACGGTGAGCGCAATGTCGACCCATGCCGTGCCGTCATCGACGCGAGCGCCGCGAACCATGCCGAGCTCGCCGATCGGGCGGCGCAACTCCGGATCCATCACGGCGCCGACGGTGCGCGTGACCTCGTCTGCGGCTGTCACCGCACGCCCCCGCTCATCACGCCGAGCCGTCCTCGCGAGCCGGAGACGCGTTCGTGGCGGGCGCGCCCTCGGTGTGCTGCGGCTCCGCGCGTTCGTCGAGCTTTCTCAGCAGCGATTTCAGCTCGGCGCGCAGCGTGTCACGGGTGACGACCTCGGAGGTGACTTCGGTGAGGGCGATGCGGAGGGCCACGATCTCGCGCGCGAGGTACTCGGTATCGGCCAGGTTTCGTTCCGCGCGCTGGCGGTCCTGCTCGATCTGCACGCGGTCGCGGTCATCCTGGCGGTTCTGGGCGAGCAGGATGAGGGGAGCGGCGTAGGAAGCCTGCAGCGAGAGCATGAGCGTCAGGGCCGTGAAGCCGTTGGCCGCGGAATCGAACCGCAGATTCTCGGGGGCAGCAGTGTTCCACGCGATCCACGCGACGCAGAACAGCGTGAGGGCCACGAGGAACCACGGGGTCCCCATGTTTCGGGCGATCCATTCCGTGGCCCTGCCGAACCGATCCCGCGAGGGCTGAGGTGTGCGCCCGCGAATCGGCATGCTCGACCGACCGCGGGGGGCATCCAACCCCCGAGGCGAGCGCGCCATCACAGCTTCACCGGCCCTGTCCAGGGAAAGGACACCGGTCGCTGGTCGGTGGAGTGCGAGCGCCAGTCCTCGGGGAGGAGGTAGTCCAGGACGTCGTCGACGCTGACAACACCGACGAGGCGGTGGACCTGATCGACGACGGGCACCGACACGAGGTTGTACGAGGCGAGGATGCGGGCGACCTCGGCTGCCGTCGCGGTAGCCGCGAGCGGCTCGATGGTGTCGTCGATGAGGGAACCGAGCCGCTCGTGCGGCGGGTAGCGCAGCATCCGTTGGAAGTGCACGGTACCCAAGAACCGCCCCGTGGGAGTCTCGTACGGGGGAAGGGTGATGAACACTGACGCCGCGAGTGCCGGATGCAGTTCATGGCGGCGGATGAGCGCGAGCGCTTCGGCGACCGTCGCTTCGGCCGAGAGCACAATCGGCTCGCTCGTCATGAGACCACCGGCAGTGTCAGGGCCGTACTTCAGGAGCTCGCGAACGTCCTCAGCTTCCTCGGGCTCCATGAGGTCCAGGAGCTGCTCGGAGCGAAGGGCGGGAAGCTGCCCCAGAAGATCGGCCGCGTCATCCGGTTCCATGGCGTCGAGGATGTCGGCGGCGCGCTCGTCGCCCAGCTGCTCGAGGATGTGCGCCTGGTCGTCCTCGGGCATCTCTTCGAGTGCGTCGGCGAGGCGGTCGTCGGGGAGCTCTTCAGCGACCTCGAGCAGGCGTGCGTCGGGAAGGTCGAGCAGCGTATTGGCGAGGTCGGCGGGTTTCAGCTCGCTGAGGGTCGCAACGAGCTGTTCCGCCGACGGTTCCTGCGTCGAATCGAGTTGCTCGGTGACCTCATCCCAGCCGGCGAGCGTTGTCGGGCCCTTCGTGAACGGAGAAGCGCTCGTGCGGGGACGGCGCAGGAACAGCTGTCCGATGTCCCAGGCGCCCAGCCGGTCGCGCTCGATGGCGGCATCCTCGATGACCGCTTCCCCTGATCCGTCGCGGAAGTAGACCCGACGACCGAGAAGTTCGGCGAGGACCCGGACCTCGCCGCCGCGCTGCTGGAACCGGCGGACATTGATGAGGCCGGTGGTGATGACCTGTCCCGGCGCGATCGAGGTGACACGCCCGATAGAGACGAAGACGTTTCGCCGACCGGGGATCTCGACCACGAGTCCGACGACGCGGGGCGGGTCATCGGCACGGTAGACGACCACGACATCGCGGACGCGTCCGAGCCGATCGCCGGCAGGGTCGAAGACTGCGCAGCCAGAGAGCCGCGCGACGAAGACCCGCTGCGTGTTCACCCGTCCAGCGTAGCCCGGCGCCCGGGCATGGCATCCTGCGGTTGCGTGCGGCGATTCATGTCGACTCAGCGGACGGCAAGACGCGACATGGGAGGATGGACGAATGAGCATGATGGGGGGCCAGTTCGCCCGCAACCTCGAGGACGTCGGACAGACCGTCGCGACCTTCGACAAGTACGAAGCCGCCCAGAAGGCGGTGTCCAAGCTCATCGCCGAAGACATTCCCGCCCGTGAGATCACGATCGTCGGTCAGGGGTTGCGTTCGATGGAGCGGGTCACCGGTCGCCTCGGCTACGCCACGGCAGCGCGATCAGGCGCGATCAACGGACTGCTCCTGGGCATGCTGTTTTCTGCCGTCTTCGTACTCGGGATGCCGAACGTGCCGATCCAGGCCTTCGTCGGGGTGCTGTTCGTCGGCATCGCGATCGGCATGCTCGCCAGCTTGCTGACCTTCGCCATCGTGCGCCGCCGCCGCGACTTCGCGTCGGTCATGCAGTTCGTCGCCGACCACTACGACATCGCCGTTGCCGGCAGCAGTGCGGGAAGGGCACGCCAGGTGCTGGGACCACAGGCTGCAGCGCCAGCGCCGCAGCGTACGCAGGTGGTCACCCCGCCGCCCGAGCGCCCGGCCGCGCCCCTGGAGCCGCCGCGCTACGGCCAGCGGATCGAAGACGTGACGCCGCCGGAGCCGGCGGAATCCGGCACTGATGCCTCATCTGCGCCGGGCACTCCCGACACCGGAGCCGGCCAGGATGCGGCGCCGCGGGGCGACGACAAGGCGTAGTCGCCCGCTCGGTGCGCTAGCGCGCGAGCCGCGCGATCCAGGCTTCGACCTCGTCGGCTGTGCGGGGGATGCCTGCTGACAGGTTCACGGGGCCCTCGACGGTCATCAATACGTCGTCCTCGATGCGAACGCCGATTCCGCGCAGTTCTTCGGGAACCGTGAGGTCGTCGATCTGGAAGTACAGGCCCGGCTCGATCGTGAACACCATCCCGGGCTGCAGGATGCCGTCGTAGTACATCTCCCTGCGCGCCTGAGCGCAGTCGTGAACGTCGATGCCGAGGTGGTGGCTGGTGCCGTGGACCATGTACCGGCGATGCTGGCCACCGGTGTCCGCAGCAAGAGCTTCCTCAGCGGTCACCGGCAGAAGGCCCCACTGCGCAGTGCGCGCAGCGATGACCTGCATGGCGGCTTCGTGGATCGAGCGGAAGGTCACCCCGGGGCGGGCTGCAGCGAACGCGGCATCCGCGGCCTCGCGTACCGTCTCGTAGACGCGTCGCTGCACGTCGGTGAACGTCCCGCTGACCGGCAGGGTTCGGGTGATGTCGGCGGTGTAGAGACTGTCGAGCTCGACGCCGGCATCGATCAGGATGAGATCTCCCGGCAGCACCGCGCCGTCGTTGCGGGTCCAGTGCAGGTAGCAGGCGTGGGGTCCGGATGCGGCAATCGTGTCGTATCCCTCGCCGTTGCCGTCGCTGCGCGCGCGCAAGTGGAACACTCCCTCGACAATCCGTTCCCCGCGGGGGTGTCGGGCGATTCGGGGGAGGTCGGCGACGATGTCATCGAACCCCGCTGCGGTCACGGCGACGGCTTCGCGCATCTGCGCGATCTCATCCTCATCCTTGATCAGTCGCATCTCCGAAACCGCGCGGGTGAGGTCGGCGTCAACCTCCACGACGCGCTCGCCGTCGGCTGGTGCGAAGGCGGCGATGTGGTCGGTACGGATGCCGAGGTCGGCAGCAACACCCGCCAGGGCCGGACGCGGCCCGATCCAGAACTCCCCGATGGACGCATCGGCGTAGAACTCTGCCGTCGTACGGTCAGCGCGCTCGCGGAAGTACAGGACTGCCTCGTGTCCGCCGTCGGGAAGCGGGTCCATCACGAGGATCGCGCCGGGTTCGGCATCCGACCCCCACCCGGTCAGGTGTGCGAAGGCCGAATGAGCCCGGAACCGGTAGTCGGTGTCGTTGGAGCGCTGCTTGAGCTCACCCGCGGGAAAGACCAGGCGCTCGCCGGGGAAGGCCGCCGAGAGCGCGTGGCGGCGTCGCGCCGCGAAGGCGGCCCGCGACCGGGCGGGGGGGAACGTTTCGGGGCGCTCAGCCCAGCCCGTCGAGATCGTGTCGAGGAAGCCCTGCGGGAACGGCTGCTTGCGGTTTGTCGTGCTGGTTTCGGTCGCCGCAGTCGTCGTCGTGGCTTCGCTGTCGCCGGTCGTGCTCATTCATCCAGTCTCGCACGCGAGGTTCTCGTGGGTCAGGGTTGGGCTGGTTCCAGTTGCACCACGAGCGGTCGGTGATCGCTTCCGCTGCCGTCGACCGATGACAGAACGAGTGAACCCGTCACCGTCCACGCGTCGGTTGTCATGACGTGGTCGATGGCGGTGCCCAGTAGCGAGGGCCAGGCCGTGCTCCAGGTGCCCACGGATCCCGTGCCGCTGGCTGCCGCCGCATCCACGCACCGCCCGAGTTCGCCCCCATCGACGCCGAGTCCGCCGAAATGGTCGAGCGTCGCGTTGAAGTCGCCGGCCATGATGACGTTGTCGGCAGCGCACTGGTCGCCGAGCCAACGCAGATCGGCGCGCCAATCCTCCATGTAGCCGGAGCGGGGTGCGACGGCGTGAGCTGCCACGACGATCGGGCCGACCCCCGAAACGGGCATCGCTACGGCGCTTGGCACCGTGGATGTCGTGCTCGTGCCCTCCACCGACGATTCGATCACCGCATAATCGCCGAGATCGGGGGTGATGAGCAGGGTCGTCGATCCGGCATCCCAGGGCGTCGAGGGGTCTTTCGCGTGGTGTGCCCACATCGGATGGCCGAGCTCCCTCATCTCGATCGCGACCTGTTCGCCGGTCTCGATGGTCGTTTCGGGAAGAGCGACGATGTCGGCATCCATCGCGACGGCCAGGCGCGCGATCTCATCGGCGGAGGTCGCCGGTCCCGCGGTGTTCCAGGTCATGACGCGGATGGCGGTGTCGGTCTTTGCGGGAAGGCTCTCGGTGCCGATACCGCGGCCCAGGACGATAGCCCCGTTCGCGAGAACACCGATCACTGCAACGATCACGACGGTGATCGCGAGCGGTCGAATCGACCGAGCGAACGACGCGAACAGGGCGAGGATGCCGACCGCCGCGATGGCGAGGAGGATCACCCCGCGGAAAGCGATGATCTGGGCGATCGGTGCCAGGCGTTCCACCCGGAAGAAGTCGGGAGCGGTGAGCACCGCGACCACGGCGACCCAGATCACCGCAACGAGGATCCCCAGAGCTCGACGCACGTCCACGAGCCTATGACAGCGTTCTGAGAGAAGGGTACGAGCCGCGCCGCGGTGAGCTGTGCACGCGGCGCTAGGCTCAAACGATGGACGACGAGCGGCTCTTCGAGGGACCCGCCGACCTGCATCTGCATTCGACGCAGTCAGACGGGACAGACGCGCCAGCTGACGTCATGCGGGCAGCGCATCGTCACGGCCTGCGCATCGCCGCCCTGACCGATCACGACACCGCCGCGGGTTGGGGTGAGGCCGCCGAGGCAGCCGCGTCCCTCGGCATGATGTTCGTACCGGGCATGGAGATGTCGGCGCGCGATGACTGGCGCAGCGTTCATGTGCTCGCCTACCTGTTCGACCCCGACGACGAGAACCTGCGGGCGATGACCGAGCGGGTGCGGACCTCTCGCCTCGACCGGGCCCGGATGATCTCGGACCGGATCGCCCGAGATTTCGACCTCGAGTGGGAGGACATCCTCGAGCAGACCTCCGACGGAGCTACCGTTGGTCGCCCTCACATCGCCGACGCGCTCGTCGCTCGGGGGCACGTGCGCGATCGTGATGAGGCCTTTCGCGGCATCCTCAGCCCGCGCAGCCCGTACTACGTCGCTCTGTTTGCCCCCGACCCGGTCACTGCGGTGCGGCTCATCGTGTCTGCCGGGGGAGTGCCGATCCTCGCCCACCCCGCCGGGCGTGCAGGACCGTTCCCTGCGCCGCTCGTGAACCGGATGCTGGATGCCGGTCTTGCCGGCTTCGAACTCGGCCACCGCGACAACACTGCT
>NZ_DBHD01000216.1:0-9892 GCF_002296025.1 Microbacterium sp. UBA837 | reverse complement strand
CCACATCGCACCCGAGGTCGCCCCTGCCCATGCGACGAACACGAGGTCGGGGTTGCCGGCAAGCACCTGCTGCGCGAACGGCGTGAACTCGGTGACGTCCTCGGCTACGAGAACCGAGTTCACCGTTGCACCCTGACCGCCGAGGATCGCCTCGACAGCCGCGACGTTGCCCTGACCGAACGCGGTGTCCTGAGCGAAGACGGTGACCGTCTTGCCCGAGATGTCATCGAGGAAGGTTCCGGCTGTCGCGACATCCTGCGAGCTCTGGCGACCCGACCGGAACGTGTAGTCGTTGATGCCGGTGATGGCGTCGGCTGCCGCGGGACCGGAGATGTAGAGCACCTTGTTCTGCTCGGCCTGCTCGGCAACCGCCAGCGCGACACCCGACGATGCCGTGCCCGCGATGATGTTGACGCCGTCGCCGATGAGTTCCTTGACCGCTGTGACGGCCTTGTCGGGGTCGCCGGCGTCGTCGCGGTATTCGACGTTGATGGTCGTGCCGTTGATCTCGTTGCTGCCGTCGGTCGCGTACGACAGACCGGCGCGGAACCCGCAGAGGTACTGCTCGCCGTAGCTGGCAAGCGGTCCGCTCTCGCTCGAGACGATCCCGACAGTGACCTCGGAGGGTCCTGCCGTTTCGCCGCCGCCGGTGTCGCCACCGCCGGTTTGCGGCGCACAGGCCGCCATAACAAGGGCGCTGGTGGCGACCACCGTACCCAGGAGCAACTTCTTCGTAACCCGCATGTGCGTGCCTTTCACCGTTGGAAGGGGGCATACCTGAAAGTTGATTCAGGTGGCACCTACAGTAGGTGACGGTGGCGCGCGGGGCAAGTCGTGTCGCCGGGATGCCGACATCCGTTACCGATTCGCGACCGGATCCGCATTACATGCCTGTGTTATATATCTGAGGTATATAGTCGAGACCGTGACAGACCCCGGCCCCATCGAGACGATCATCAGCGCGGCCTACTCACTGGGACGCATCGCGGCACACCGCACCGGAAACGACACCCCCGCGGCGCAGTGGAGGGCTCTTGCCACTCTCGAGCGCTACGGCGCACTCCGGATCGGCGAACTCGCTGCGGCCGCACGAACGACACAACCCGGGATGACGCGGTTGATCGGCCAGATGACCGATGAGGCCCTGGTGACCCGCTCCCCCGATCCGGAGGACTCGCGGGCCACCGTCGTACGCATCACCGCGGACGGACGTGGAGCTCTCGCGCGCTGGCGGGCTCAGCTGAGTGAGACGCTCGCTCCTTTGTTCGCTGATCTCACCGACGGCGACCGCGCAGCGCTCGAGCGCACCGCCCAGGTGCTGAGCGAGCGCACCATCGACGCTCCACTCGACGCCTCAGGACGGAACCAATGACCGCATCCACTCACGCTCCGGCATCCGGCGCCTCGGTGTGGCGCCAGCCCGCGCAGGTGTGGGCCGTCGCGTTCGCGTGTGTCGTCGCCTTCATGGGAATCGGGCTGGTTGATCCGATCTTGCCCGCGATCGCCGCCTCGCTTGACGCGACGCCCGTCGAGACCGAGCTGTTGTTCACGAGCTACCTCCTCGTGACAGGACTCGCGATGCTCGTGACGAGCTGGATCTCGAGCCGCATCGGAACCAAGGCCACGCTCATGGCAGGACTCGGGCTCATCGTGCTCTTCGCCCTCCTGTCGGCGCTCAGTGGCAGCGTCGACGCGATCATCGGCTTCCGCGCCGGCTGGGGCCTGGGCAACGCCCTGTTCATCTCCACCGCGCTGGCCACGATCGTCGGGGCGGCATCCGGGGGCAGCGGCTCTGCCATCGTCCTCTACGAAGCGGCCCTCGGGCTCGGGATTGCGATCGGACCCCTCCTGGGAGGTCTTCTCGGTGAGATCAGCTGGCGCGGCCCGTTCTTCGGGGTCGTGGTGCTGATGGCAATCGCCTTCATCGCGGTCGCGGCCCTGGTCCGCGGCACCGGCGAGCGGCGGGCACCCGTCCCGCTGTCGGCGCCGATCCGCGCCCTGCGCACGCCGGCGCTCGCGGTGCTCGCCGCGGCAGCCCTCTTCTACAACATCGGGTTCTTCATCCTGCTCGCCTTCTCACCATTCCCGCTCGGGTTCGGTGCGATGGGGATCGGCCTGACCTTCTTCGGGTGGGGAGTTGCGCTCGCAGTCACCAGCGTCTGGGTAGCGCCGGCGCTGGCACGACGGATGCCGCGCACCACGATCATGCAGATCGTTCTGGTGCTGCTGGCCCTCGACCTGTTGGCCGCCGGTCTGCTGGTGTCGACTGCCGCAGCCCTGGTCACCTGCATCGTCATCGGAGGACTCCTGCTGGGCGTCATGAACACGGTGCTCACGGAATCGGTCATGGAAGCGACCGATCACCCGCGGGCTGTCGCGTCGTCGGCATACTCCGCCGTGCGCTTCCTCGGCGGAGCGGCCGCTCCCCCGCTTGCCGCCCTGCTGTGGCACGCGTTCTCGGCGAGCGTTCCGTACTACGTCGCCGCTGTCGCGGTGATGCTCGCGGCGTTGATCATCCTGCTCGGACGCAGCACCCTCGCCCGCGTGGATGGCCGTGTGGCTGACACGCAAGAAGAGGGCGCGGCAGTGCTCATCGGAGACGCCGGCTGAGGCATCCGGTCGGCGGGTTCGCCCGTGGACAGAAATGCGGCCCGGGGAGAGGCTCTCACCCGGGCCGCCTTCTTCGCGATTACCCGAATATCGCGAAGGTGTTGCTCTGGTACCGAACCTACCTTTGGCGCCCGCTATGCGAACGCTATGTGAGAGCACTCTCACGCGAGGGGGCGTGCGCGGCAGGGATCGATCGCTGGACGAAGACACGACAACTGCGACAGGGTGGCGCGCCCCTAAGGGAAGTCATGCGGGCGCGTTGCCCAGCGGGTCACGTTCTCGGCGCGAGCCGTCACAACCCACTCAAGCAAAATCGGCCGCGACTCGCAGATTCCGCTTTCTCTCCATGCGCCGAGCCCCGTCACACGCACGACGTCGTCTAGGGCGCCTGCCCCTGGGCGCAAACCAGGGTTTCTGGCAGACTTTGCGCGTGCGAATCGAACCCGCTCTGATCCCGCGGCTGAACTTCAAGGACGCGCTCAAAGCCGAACTCGGCTCCAGCAACAGACTGTTCCCGGTGCGCTGGGATCAGCGAGTGCTTCTCGCACGATCAGATGAAGTGGCAAACAACATCCGGAACCGACTAACGAAGCGCGTGGAACCGACCCGTGCCGAGACCGTGTTTGTCGACAAGAACCGACGCGGCACTCGCCCCATCAGCCAGTTGTCCCTCATCGACCGCGTCTTGTACCGTGCCCTGGTCGACTTGATCGCTGCGTCGATGCCCGCGTATCTGTCCAACCGTTCGCCTCACGCGGACTTCGTTTCAGCCCCGCTGGCGGTGGACGGAACCGAGTTTGTGAGCACGAGCGATGTCGCTGCTTTCTACGAATACGTGGATCATGATGTGCTCGCCACGGAGCTAGAGGCTCAATCTGGCGAAGCCTTAGCGATAGACGCCCTGATCGCGCTCCTTTTCGACCTTATGGGGCGCCGCGTAGGGATACCTCAGATTCATGCCGCCAGCGATGTGCTGGGCGACACGTACATCGATGTGGTGCGGCGTCGCCTGTATAGGTCAGGATTCGCGGTTTTCACCTATTCGGACGACTTTCGCATCGCGACCGACAGCCTCGCTTCTGCTAAGTCGGCACTGGAGATGATGGCCCGAGAAGCGCGTTCGCTGGGACTGACACTCAATGAGAGCAAGACGTTTACATACCGGCTCGCCAAGTACACCGAGTCACTCGAGGCGTTTGCGAAGGCAGAAGCGCAGCTCTTCGAAGAAACGGACGTCGATGAGTTCGTCTTGATCCGATCAGGACACTACGAACTCATCGACGAGGCAGCAACAGAGGCAGCCGAGGACGCGAAGTCCTTCGGCTCAACACCCGAGGACGACGCAATATCAACGGACTCGGAGCCGACATCGTCCAGCGCGCATGTCGAACCGACGCCCGCCCAGGCAGGCGCCGCGAGCCGAGCACTGGCGAAATGGGTCGAAGAGCACGACGGGCAGGGCGATTCGACCTCGCAGCAGACGGCCACCACCGAGTCCTTGCTAGCGGTCTCGCTTCCTCTACTAGGGGCCGCGGGAGACACCAGCGGGCTAGAGCACATTTCGGCGGTGCTTCGGCAGGCGCCTGCGCTCACTCCCAACGTTGCTGCGTACCTGACTCGGCTTGCGCGGCATGGGCTGACCGAGAGGCGTTTGATTCGCCAGACGTTGGACGAGCTCGTCTCAGAGCACAGCTTCAGCACTTGGCAGCAGATGTGGCTGGCCGAAGCCGCAGGCAGCGTCCGGCGGGCGAAGCGGCGCTACGGGCATTACGAGTGGCTCAAAGAGTGCCTCCAGGACCACGACCCTGCTCTCCGTGCAGTTGCGGCATCGGCACTCGCTCGACTCGGACTGGCTTCTGCAGACGAGCTACGGGCGCTTCTGGATGGTGTAGGTCCCGCTTGGCGCACGCTCGTGCTCTGGGCGGTCGCCATTGTCGATGTCGATGTGGCAGAAGCCGCTGCCGAAGACAAGATCGAACGGATTCTCGTGGAGGAAGTTCGCGGTGCCGCGACCTGAGATCCTCAGCGCACATGCTGAGGCATCCTGTGCGCTACTAAAGAGGACGCTTGCTCAGCATCAGCGGCAGGCCACCGCTCTGGTACGACGCGACCATGTCTCCCGACTCGGCACAGCGATTCACGATGCGCACAACGCCCACCGGCAGGCCACCGTCCTTCGGCTCGTGTCGGTGACTGAGGCGTTCTGCGTAGAGCGGCTGGAGAGTCTGTCGAGGGCGGCGATCGATCCGGCCACGAGCAGTGCGCGCCGAGCAATCTTCGACGATGCGCTTCGCAATGCGACCGGCACGTGGCAGGGAATCCGAGACGCTCTGAAGAACTGGCACCAGGTGGAGCCCAGTTGGAAGCGGAACGAGGGGGTGGAAGAGGTCAGGAACACAGTCGCACATGGCCTGGGGCAGCTGACTTACCGCCAACGGACATCGCGCACGAAGACAGACGAGAGACTCTCCCGAGTCGGAATCAGCGTTGGCGCCGACGATGAACTGCACCTCGAGGAGCACGATGTTCTCGAGGTAGCGGCGATCTGCCGCAACCTCATTGAAGAGATCGATCGAACATCCCGCACGAGGATCTCTCCTTGAGCAGCCAGACTCCCTCTACCGCTTCGCCAACCGCATGAACAGGTAGGACCCATGCGTCGTTGGCGCAAAATGTGCTGTTCCTAGCAGCGCGGCAATGGTCAACTGACATGCACCATCATGCGCCGGTCCTAATGCCGAACCTGCTCACTAACCAGAAAGTCTCAGGCGATTGTGGCAATCCTTCCATGGTGCACCCCCAGGGACTTGAACCCTGAACCCACTGATTAAGAGTCAGTTGCTCTGCCGATTGAGCTAGAGGTGCAGAGGTTTGCGACGCTCAAATTGCGCGGCGAACCGAGGGTCAACTCTAGCATCACGATTACGTCACCGAGAAATCGCGCGAGGCGCTGCCGCCTATCCTTGATCCTGTGATGTCCTCCCCCGCGATGAACAGCTTCGACGCACCGTTCAACGGTGATCTTTCGGCAGAGCTCGACCTCGCGCTGCGGCTCGCGGACGCCGCGGACGCCGTGTCGATGGCCCGGTTTGACGCGGCTGATCTCGACATCCGTGTCAAGCCTGATGCCACGCATGTGACGGAGGCCGACCTTGCCACCGAGCGGGCCATCCGCGACATCCTCGAGGCCGAACGCCCCTCAGACGGGATCTTCGGCGAGGAATTCGGGTCGTCGGGCGACGAGGCACGGCAATGGATCATCGACCCGATCGACGGGACCGCGAACTACCTCAAGGGCATCCCGATGTGGGCGACGCTGATCGCCCTCGCGATCGACGGGGTCCCTCGCGTTGGCGTCGTGAGCCAGCCCGCGATCGGGCGCCGCTGGTGGGGCGCCACCGGACTCGGCGCGTGGACAGCGACGCCATCGGGCGAGGCGACTCGGCTGCAGGTCTCCGACGTCGACTCCCTCGACCGGGCGAGTGTCAGCTTTCAGAGCATCGGGCAGTGGGACGAGGTAGGCCGCGTCGATGACCTCATCCGCCTGACCCGCGCCGTATGGCGTGATCGCGGATACGGCGACGCCTGGCCCTACATGCTGCTGGCCGAGGGCCGCCTCGAGATGGTCGCCGAGTTCGGTGTGAAGGAGTACGACGTCGCTCCCTACGTCCCGATCCTGCAGGAGGCCGGCGGCCGGTTCACGGCTGTCGACGGAACCCACACGCTGAGTGATCGATCCGGGATCGCCAGCAACGGCATCCTGCACGACGCCTTTATCGACCTGCTGCGCGACGACGGATCCGCATCGTGAGGTCCAGGACACCGCGCGCGACCCTGCTGGCACCAATCCTGCTCGCTGCACTGGCACTCGCTGCGTGCTCGACAACCTCCACTCCGGAGCCCACACCGGCAACCACCGAATCCGCCCCGCCCGCAGCGCCGGTCGAGACCCCGGAGGCTTCCCCCAGCGCGACAGCGGAGGCATCAGCACCGACGTGTGACACGCTCATCTCCTCCTCGCTCGTCGACGAACTCACCAGCTACGGATGGACCTCGCGGGCCGACGATTTCCTCGTCGGCGCAACCGTCGTCGAGGGCGGCCTGCAGTGCACCTGGGCAGACTTCGACGGGCCGGCAACGGACAACCTGCTGCTCTTCGGGTGGGCACCGATCGCCGCCAGCGAGGCAACGCGCCTGCAGACTGAGCTCATCAGTCAGGGCTGGCTGCGCGAGGACGGCGCCCAAGGCACATACATCACGACTGACCCGCAGTACGCGGTCGCGGTCGATGAGGACGGGTACGGCATGACCTACCTGTTCGGCGACGGCTGGGTGACGGTGGCACTGACAAAGCAAGGTCTCGTGCTGATCGAGCGACCCGACGCCTAAGCGCGGGCTCGAACCGCCGACGCGGACCGGCATCTGCGCTGTCAAGCCGCTCGCACGATCCGCTGCTGTCCGGTGTGCTGGGACGCATGCCAGGTTCGATGCTCTCCCGCGCAGCACGCGGCGCCGTCGCCGGAGCTACCGCGACCGTCCCGATGACCGCGGTGTTCGTCGCTGCCCGCGCCGCCGGCGCGTACGACACGCTGCCGCCGACGGAGATTCTGGAGCGACTCGCTGGCCCGACTCGGCGGCGCCGTCGGACGCGCCCCGTCGATCGATGGTCGATGGTTCTCCACGTCGCCTTCGGTGCGGGGGCTGGTGCCGCCTTCGCCGTGCTCGCCCCCGGCGCTCGCGGCCGACGCGCGGTGCTCGGTCCGGTCTGGGGAGTGCTCGTGTGGTTGGCAAGCTACGAAGGATGGCTGCCCATCGCCGGTATCCTGCCCCCGGCCCACCGCGACCACCCGCCACGGGCCAGAGCGATTGCGATCGCACACCTCGTGTGGGGCATGGGTCTCGGGCTCCTGACGCGCCGTCGAGACTGAATCGCGTCGCCGCCCGATCGCCGCACGCGCCGTTCCGATAAAGTCAAAGCACTGTCGCCTGACCCGAACGGACGGCATCGATGCCCGGACTGTCCCGCCGCCACTTCCTCACCGGCGTTGCAGCGCTTGCTGCCGCCACCGGACTGAACATCGACGTGCTCGGACGCGGCCTCGCCGCTCGCGCGCAGACGACCGCACAGACCGCGGCCGGCATCCCCACGACCCTGCAGCAGACGATCCTGCAAGGCAGCGTGATCCAGGGTTCTTACCGGGGACTCGTGACCGGGCCCGGCGAGCCGTATATCCCGCGTCTCGACATCCTGCGTGCCTCGCCCTCGAGCGCGCGAACGACGGCACGACGGTCGCTGCTGTACCTCGGGCACCTCTCCGATCTCCACGTCATCGACGCGCAGTCACCCGGCCGCATCGAACCGATGATCGTTCAGGACCACTCGGCGTGGGGCTCAGCCTTCCACCCGCAAGACCCCCTGAGCCCGCACGCGACCGCGGCAATGGTGCAGGCGTTTTCGGATGCCCGATACAGCCCGCTCACGGGAGCACCGATGAGCGCCGCGATCGTCACCGGCGATTCTGCCGACATGCACTCCCACAGGGAGCTGCGGTGGTACATCGATCTCATGGACGGCTTGAGCGTCGATCCTGCCTACGCGAGCTCGACGTATCAGGGCGTGCAGGCCTGGTCCGAAGCCACGTGGGCGTACCGACCTGGTGACCCGAGCGGCGGCGCCTTCGGCGACTACGGGTTCCCGCAGCTTCCGGATCTGCTCTCGCAGGCGATCGCGAAGCCTGTCGACTCCGTCGGCCTGCCCGCCCCCTGGTACGCCGTGTACGGAAACCACGACACGCTGCTGCTCGGCACCTTCAATCTCAGCCCGCAGCTTCACGCTCTGGCGATCGGCGCGCAGAAGTCCTATGCGCTCGAGGGCACCGCGGGAATGGCTCTCGGCGGGTGGGCGGCTGCCACCGGCATCCTGCAACAGGCAGTCGACGCGCTGGGACTCGCGTGGGGTCGGCCCGGCTTCAAGGAGGTCGCAGCCAGCCCGGAACGCTACCTGTTCGAACAGCGCGAGTTCATGGCCGAACACTTCAACACCCAGCCGACGCCCGGCCCCGTGGGCCACGGCTTCACCCAGCACAACCTCGACTCGGGCGAGACCTGGTGGTCGGCCGACCTGTCACCGAACGTCCGTGGTTTCGGCCTCGACACGTGCAACCAGGTCGCGGGGCCCGACGGCGGGGTTCCCGAGGTGCAGTTCCGCTGGCTCGAAACGCAACTGCAGCAGGCGCAGGCCGAGAACAAGCTCGTCCTGATCTTCAGCCACCACAACAGCCTCACGCTCGAGAACAAGGCGCAGCGGTTCGATGACCCGCAAAAGCTGTATGGCGCCGAGGAATTCGTCGCCATGCTGCTCAAGTACCCCGTGGTGATCGGATGGCTCAACGGTCACACGCATCTGAATCAGGTCCTCGCCCATTCGGACGGCCAGCGCGGCTTCTGGGAGATCACGACAGCATCGTGCATCGATTTCCCGCAGCAGCAACAGGTGGTCGAGATCGTCGACAACCGCGACGGCACCCTGTCGCTGTTCACGACGGTGCTCGACCATGCGTCCCCCGCGGTTCCCGGTTCCAGCGGCAGCGTTGCCGACCTCGCGTCGCGCTCGCGCGAGTTCGCCGCGAACGACTGGGCAGAGAGCCCGATGATGCGCCGTGGCTCGCCGCTGGATCGCAACACCGAACTGCTGCTGAAGGCCCCGTTCGATCTGTCGCGAATCACGGATGCCGCGCTCGAGAAGCAGCACCTGAGCGAGAACGCTCGGATCCTGGCTTACGAGACGGAGCGTGGACTGTGAAGCGGCGACTGATCACGGCATCCGTCCTAGCGGCGAGCATGGTGGCGGTGGCCGGATGCTCGCAGGTTGAGGCTCTCGCCCCTGTCGGCGGCAACCACATGACAGAGATCCGATACGCGGCTATCGACATCCTGCTCGCGAAGAACATCGACGTCCTTGTTGCGCCCGTGTGCGAGCAAGACGGCGAGGCGGTGTCGTGCACGGGTGAGACCGCGGACGGCCAGGCGATCACGGTCGAATCCCCCGCCGATGCGACCGACACGGTTGTCGTGACGGTGGGCGATGAGACGATCTATAGCGGGAAGTACTGGGACATCCTGGATGACGCCGTGCGAGGTGACCTGTGAGCACGTGGATGCTGCTCGGCCACGCGTGGCGGGTGTGGGTCCCTGTCGCCCTGCTGAACACCGCGGTGCAGGCGCTGCTCGTGGTGCCGCTCACGACGCCTGCGACATCCGTCGTCTTCGTGCTGCTTGCGCT
>NZ_DBHD01000119.1:0-9833 GCF_002296025.1 Microbacterium sp. UBA837 | reverse complement strand
AGGCGCAGGCGCTGCGGGAGCAGCAGCGTGTCGTAAAGCGCCTCGTCCCCGTGAGGATGGCGTACACCTTGTCGGCTGGTTCGGGAATGGTGATCTCGTTCTCGAGTTTCATGACTCTTCCTTGTCGAAGCGGCTGAATGCCGGGTTACACGGCGCCACGCAGCATCAGCTTGGCCAGGGCGACGTCGCGAGCGCTGATGACATGGTCCCAAGCCAGACGCGAGGCTTCGGCTGGTTCACCGTCACGTACCGCGTTCAGGATCTCTTGGTGTTGTTGCAGCGCAAGTTGGATATCGGTGCTGTCGTAGGCGTTCTCCAGTGAGTGATTGAAACAGAAGTATGTCGAATGTCTGTAAACCACTTCCAATCTTCCGTTGCCCGACAGCTTCATGACCGTTTGGTGGAACTCGTTGTTCAGGCGTACGTACTCGCTACGCTCCTGCAAACTCGCAGCCGACGATTCGTCGACGATTCGGGCCAGTTCGCCGAGCAGCTCAGGATCGGGATCACGTGCCGCGATCATGGCGGCGCCGGACTCGAGAATGGCCCGCACCTCGTACAATTCGCGAATCTCGTCCAGGGTTGGCTCGTGAACATAGACGCCGTGCCCGCGGCGGTCCACCAAACCGTCGAACTCCACGAGGCGAAGCGCCTCGCGGATCGGCGTCCTACTCATCTCCAGGGTTTCGGCGAGTTCGGCCTCCACCAGCCTCTGGTTGGGGCGGAGAGTGCCGAGCAGGATCGCGAGCCGGATCTTCTCGTAGGCGATGTCCGATAAAGTTGCCTCGGCTCGCTCATCGGCTCTCAACATTTCCATAGCCTCATTCCGCTTTCAACGATGACGTGGTCTCCGAAAGGATCATTCCGGGTGAGAGCACGCCTGGATCGATCATGATGTCAAGCACCGCTGGGCCATCATGCGCCCGTGCCTTGGCGACGGCCTCGATGAGTTCGGTCTCCTCGGTGACGGTGAATCCGAGACAGCCCAGGGAACGAGCGAAACCGGCGATGTCGACCTGCCCGATGTCGACCCCGGAGAAGCGCCCGATACGACGCGCCTGATGCATCGCAATGGTGCCGTAGAGGCCGTTGCGGAACACCGCGGCCACCAACGGCAGACTGAGCCGAGCGGCTGTCTCGAGTTCTTGTCCGCTCATCAGGAACCCGCCGTCACCGGCCACCGCGAGGACCTCTCGATGCGGGGCAGCGAGCTTGGCGCCGATCGCGGAGGGGATGCCGTACCCCATCGCCCCGCTGATCGGCGCGACCTGGGACTTCGGTCCGTAGACCCAGTGTCGGTGCAGGAAGGCCGAGAAGTTTCCTGCGTCATTCGTCACGATGGGGTCGGCGCCCTCGTAGCCCTCCATGAGCCGCTTGACCACGATGGCAGCATCCAGCATGGCCGTCGAGCGCGACGGACCCACTTCGGCGTGAGCGAGGTACGCCGCATGCGCGCCGGACCAGTCGTGTTTGCGCGGCGCAGGTTCCTCTTCGAGCAGCGCCTCGAGGCACAACCCCACATCGGCGACGATCCCCAAGTCCACCGGTACGGAACGGCCGATCTCCTGATCGGAGGGATAGACCTGAATGACCGTACTGCTCGGCTTCGGTTGGGAGTAGCCACCGCTCGTGATCTCGTCGAGTCGGGTTCCCAACGCCAGCACCACATCGGCGTGGTCGAGAGCCTGCCGGATCTGCGGCGTGGCCTCCAAACCCAGATGCCCCAAGAAGTTGGGGTGCATCGACGGGAATAGATCCTGTCGACGGAACGCGGTGTAGACCCCCGCGCCGTAGTGCTCGGCAAGGAAAGGAAGGTCATCCTCGTAGCCTCGGCATGCTTCGCCCACTATGAACACCGGGCGTTCGGCGGCCGACAGCAATGAGGACACCCGCGTGGTCTGCTCCGCCGACGGGCAGCCCAGGCAGACACGACGCGCCGCCTGTGGCGCAGCCCAGCCCGCAACCTCCGGATCGGTATCGACTGCCAGGACGTCTTCGGGCAGGGCCAACAACACCGGTCCCGGCCGGCCAGAGGTAGCGATCCGGACCGCGCGGGCGGTGTATTCCGCAATGCGGTTCGGATCGTGCACGGTGATCGCATGCTTGGTGATCTGCCGGAAGAAGTCGGGCAGATCGACCTCCTGAAATGCCTCGCGGCCCAGATTGCCGGTTGTGGCCTGACCGACCAGCACGATCATGGGCGTGCTGTCCTGGTAGGCGGTGTGGACGCCGATGGACAGGTTCGCCGCGCCGACGGCGCGCGTGGCCATGGCGACCGCGGGTTGCCCCGAAACCTTGGCGTCCGCTTCTGCTGCGAAGGACGCTCCCGATTCATGACGTGTCGAAATCAGTTGAGCGCCAGGATGCTGTTCGATGGCATCCAGCACCTCCAGGTAGCTTTCTCCGGGCACCCCGTAGAACCGGGTGGCTCCGGCGGCGACCAGGGCCTGGACCAGATGATGACCTACGTTGACCATTTCAGGCTCCTTCCCTGCCCAGTAGCCGTCCGAGGATCGCCGCCAGTGTCGAGGAGCAATCGTGGACGCTCGTTTCGGAACGCCACGCGACGTAGCGGTCGGGGCGGACCAGCACACAGCCGTCGGCGCCCACCTGGCGCTGCTTGACCCAGGCCAGCCGGGGATCGAGCCACTGACCATCGAGGTGGCTGATGCTCACCGCGGTCAGCGGTACCCCCAACTCGTCGGCACAGCGTTCCGCCGCCTCGAGCCAGTCCTCACCGTTCTCCCCTGCGATCAACAAGAAGTGCCCTGGTTCCACTAGTTGGTCCACACCGAGCCGTTCGACGCCTCGCTCCACCCAGGCATGGGGGATATGGGTGCCCGGGACGGTCGACGGGATGTACAGGCGGATGGGGTCCGGGTTCGGTATCGGCTCGCCCAGTTCATCGGGGATCACCGCGCCGGACGCGTATCGCATCCCCTCGTGCACGTTGTGCTCCCGATATTCCATGGACTGGCTCGCGAAGACCCTCTTGACCTCATGGCGGAACTCGTCATGCCGCGGATCGTTGTCCCACAAGCGACGGACAGCTGCCCAGTTCTCCTCGGGCGTCTTGTCTTGAGAGAGACCGAGCACGGCATCGAGGCGGGCGTAGTTGCGCAGATTCTCGATCGAGCGGTCCGCGTAGTATGCGCCGACGGGAAGGCGTTCTTCGGCGTAGGTCGTCAGCAGGTCCGGCTCGGCAACTCCGCTCATGACCAACTTGAGCTTCCAGCACAGATTGCTGACGTCTCCGACAGCGGCATTGAGGCCGAGGCCGCCCATGGGCGGGTGTCGATGTGCGGCGTCCCCGACGAGGAAGACGCGGCCGACCTGCACGCGTTCGGCGACCAGGTGCTCCCAGCTCCAGTGGGTGATCTTGCGCACGTCGAGCTTGAAGTCCGGGGTGCCCAGGCAGCGGCGGACCCGGTCGAGAACGAGACTCTCATCCAGCCGGTCGAGGTCATTGGGCAGGTAGGAAAGGTAGATCACCCATTCCTCGGAGTCCGCGCCCCAACAGATCCCGATGCCCAGGTGTGCGATAGCGCCATCGGGCGCCAACTCGGCAGCGACCGCCGTACCGGTCACGGCGAAATCACCGCAGCGCCGGGCGAACTCGACGAACGACGTTCCCGTGGTGGGGCCCCACGTCGGCACGACGATCTCGGTGAGCAGTTCTGTTGCCTCGATAGAGGTCATATAGAAGGACAGGAAGAACTCTTCCGGTGTCACCTCGCGCGTACCGTCGACCGATCGCAGCACGAACCGGGCACCCAAGGCGGTCAGGGCTGCCGGGAACTCTGCAGCAGGGTCGGCGTGCGCCACGGATCCACCGATGGTGCCGCGTGAACGGATGGATGGATGTCCGATGTACGGAGCGGCCTTCGACAACAGGCTAGGCGCACCGACGAACGCGAAGCGCTCAACCTGGGCGTGCCGGGTCAGGGCGCCGATCCGAACCTGACTGCCCTCATCGACGATGTAGCTCAACTCCGACCCGAGCTTGCGCAGGTCGACGAGATTAGCTGGTCGGGCCAGTCGCATGTTGAGCATCGCAGCGAGGCTCTGGCCCCCGGCGATGACCTTGGCCTCGTCCTCGAAGATGTCCAGCAGCCCGATCACCTCGGCGACGGATGCAGGAGCGCTGTACGCGAAGGGCGCCGGTTTCATGTGGCCTCCTGACCTAGCTGGGTGATCATGCGTGACTCACGAGATCGGGAACCCCGGCCAGGATCGCCATCTCCTTGAAGGCGCGGGCTCGGTCGACCGGTGGAAGGGGTTCGTCCGCGACTTCGAAGTAGGCCCGGTGCAGATTGGCCACCAGTCGTTCGGAGCACGGCCACTCGGCATAGGCACCGAGATCGACCTCGCGCGCGAGCTCGAGGGGTTCGAGGCCGGCGGTCCGTCCGTCCTGCGCGATCTTCAGGAGCCATTGGAGGTAATCGATCTGGTCCTGGAGCAGTTCGGGGCCCCCCACGCTCCCGTGTCCGGGAACGATGATGCGCGGTCTGAGGTCCTGGAGCTTGCCCAGCGTGGCCATCAGGCCCCGCCCCGTGCCCATGCCCGAGAACGGTGTGACTCCGCCCATGACCAGGTCTCCGGTGAACATGATGCGTTGCTCGGGGAGCCACACCACGATGTCGCCCTTGGTGTGGGCGGGGCCGAGGTGGAGCAGCTGCAGCTCGGTGTCGCCGTGCCAGATGGTGTGCTGGCCGTCGAAGGCCATAGTCGGCGGTCGTACCTCCACATGCCCCCAATCGACCATCGGGAACATGCTCTGCATCGACAGTCCCGCGGTGATGATCTCGTCGCGACAGGCGCGATGCGCCAGGATGTCTGCTTTGTCGAACATCGCGTTGCCGTAGGTGTGGTCCCCGTGGTGGTGGGTGTTGATGACCAGCCGTACCGGGTGAGGATCGATCGCTGCCGTCTGCTCGATGAGGCTGCGGTTGCGCTCTTCGGTGCCCGTGGTGTCGATCACGATCCCGCCCTTGCCGCCGGGAAGGAAGCCGCCGTTGGACAGCACCCAGCCGCCGTCCGGCTGGACATGGGCGTAGACGCCGTCGGTCAGTCGCTCTAGGCGCGGCATCGGCGCGCGTCCAGTCCGGTTCATTCTGCGTCCTCGAGCGCGCAGACGGCTTCCACCTCGAGCGGCATGTTCCAAGGAATGCTGGCGACACCGCAGGCGGTGCGCGCCGACAGTCCGCGCTCTTCGCCGAAGGCCGCGACGATGACATCGGTGAAGCCGTTGAGCACCTCACTGGGGTGGTGGAAGTCCGGGGTGCAATTGATGAACCCGTTGACCTTGACCCATCGGATGCGATCCACGTCGTAGCCGGCGTCGAGAAGGATGCGGACCTGGTTCAGCGCAGTGGCGCGTGCGGCTTGGTAGCCGACCTCCTGATCGAGGTCGTGTCCGAGCTTGCCGCTGAACAACAGCGTGGGGCCATGCCACGGGCCCGTTCCGGAGAGATACAGCGTGTTGCCGTCCTGACCGATGCGCTTGAGCTTTGCGGGCTTAGAGGTGTTCGAGGGCGGGAGTTCGAGCCCAGCCCGTTCGATCCTCTCAAGGACGCTCGTCATGATCCCTCGGTGAAGGTGCCCGGGATGATGGGATCTGCCCATGCATCAAGAGTGTCCTGAAGGCCGCGCCAGACGCGGGGCTCGGCCGCGGCCGGCACTTCCGACCCACCGCAGCTCAGCTCGATCCGATTGCCGCCCGGAGTCCACATGTAGGCGTAGAAGTTCGCGCCGACCGGGTGCCTGCTGACCCCCAACTCGATCTTGTGACCGGCGGCGGCAATCGCGTCCAGCGCCGCAGCCATGTGCTCGAGCGAGGCGTACTCGAAGGCGTAATGGTGCAGGCTCTGACCCTTAGCGCGCAGCGGGAAAGCCGCCACGTCATGGTGCACATGGCTGGTGCGGATCCAGCAGTTCAACCATTCGCCGCTCTCCTCATCGACGATGAGGTCGGAGACGCGCGCGCCGAGGACGTCGCACATGAACTGGCCCAACGCCCGACGGTCCGAGCTGATGAGATTGATGTGGTCGCCGTCGATCGGCGTCACCCCGTGCCTCGCCGGCTGCTGCCGATACGCCTCGCGGTAACGGTTGTCCTGGACGGTCACCAGTTCCATATCATGGCCCTCGGGGAGGGTGAAGCGCAGGGAATTGGTCTGGCCCGGGGCAGCGTCGGTGAGCAGCTCATGCTCGACACCCGCGTCGCTGAGACGGTGGGTTGCCCAGTCCAAGTCGTCACCATCGCCGGTGCGGAGGGTGAAGCGCTGCACTCCTGTGCCGCCCTTGACCAAGGTCAGGTCGACGTTGTTGTCGTAGCCGCAGCCCAGGTACGTAGCGTTCTCGTCGCGCGATATCTCCTCCAGGCCCATCACATTGATGAAGAAGTCGGAGGCTGCGCCGAGGTCGGTGACCCGGAGGTCCGCCTGCTCGAAGTGTCCAATGTTTCTCATCTGACGCCTGGGTCCTTTCGTTGTCCGCCACCCTGGGCGGGCCGAGTCGTGTCTGTATACAGCCCAGTATGCGACAATGTATACTGGAACCAAGCTGCTGGCAATGCCTCTGGGAGCTTCGACGCATCGCGACAACGCAAAGGAGCGTGCAGGACATGTCTTCACCAACGAAGATTCACCACCTGATCGGCGGCGAATGGGTAGGAGACCCAGTCGTAGAACGCCTCAATCCCTTCGACGACAGCGTCGTCAGCGTGGTCGCCAGCGGGGACGCTGACACCGTCGCCGAGGCTGTCGCGGCAGCCTCTGAGGCGCAACTGGGCTGGGCCGCGCGGCCGCTGCCTGCCCGTGGAGCGATCCTGCTCGATGCCGCGGAGATTCTGCGGTCACGGCATCGTATGGTGGCCAAAGACCTGGTCAGGGAGGAGGGTAAGACGTTCAGCGAAGCGTTCGGTGAGGTACGCCGAGCGATCGACATCCTGAGGTTCTTCGGTTCCCTCGGGTGGCGCGAGGTCGGTGAGGTGCTCCCGAGCGCAACGCCCGACACGATGGTGTACACCCGTCGGGAACCGCTCGGCGTGGTCGGATTGGTGACGCCGTGGAACTTCCCGATCGCCATTCCAGCGTGGAAGATGGCGCCCGCTTTGATCGGCGGGAACGCAGTGGTGATCAAGCCGGCCGATCTAACCCCGCTGTCTGTGTCTCATTTGGTGACGGCGCTCACGGAGGCGGGCCTGCCGAACGGCGTGGTCAATGTCGTGAACGGCCCCGGTTCAGTGGTCGGGGAGGCGCTGTGCACGCATCCGGATGTGAGTGCGATCTCGTTCACCGGCTCGACCGGGGTCGGGCACCACATCCGTGAGGTCGTGCAGGGCCGAGGGGCCCGCGTGCAACTGGAGATGGGTGGCAAGAACGCCCTTGTCGTGCTGGACGACGCCGATCCGGTGGCTGCTGCTCAGGTCGCCGCGGCCGGCGGCTTCGCCCTGACCGGTCAGGCATGCACGGCGACCTCCCGTGTCTACGCCACCCGCGGGATCCACGACACGTTCGTCGCGGCGCTGGCAGAGGCTGCCGCTAAGATCGTCCCCGGCGACGGACTCGCCGAGGGCACCACGATGGGACCGGTCGTCTCCGATGCTCAACTGAGCAACGACATCAAGGCGGTGGAGCAGGCGCGGGCCGATGGAGTGCTGCTCGGCGGCGAAGCCGATGGCCGGTTGCTACGCCCAGCCGTGGTGACTGGGCTACGTGCCGACCACCCGGTGGTCACGGAAGAGGTGTTCGGGCCAATGATCGCGGTGTTGCCGACGGAGGATCTCGATGAGGCGATCGGCGCCGTCAATTCCTCGGTCTACGGTTTGTCCGCGGGCATTTGCACCTCTTCGCTGGCCTCGGCGCAGCGCTTCGCCGCCGATGCCGAGGCAGGGGTGGTGAAGGTGAACCGTCCCACCACCGGCCTGGATCTCAATGTACCGTTCGGCGGGGTCAAGGCCTCCTCGACGAACACCTTTCGCGAGCAGGGCTCCGCCGCGCTCGACTTCTATACCTGGACGAAGTCCGTCTACCTAGGACATGACCTCTGAGTCGTGATGCCCGTTCACTGGGCGGGGGCGTGCGCTAAGGGTACGTATCGACGGGAATGGCGGCTGAGCCGGGACATCCCAGGCAGCCGCCCTTCTCGGCACATGGGGCAGCCCGGGACCTAGGCTCCTTGACAGAGCCCCGCTGGGTGGTGGGCTTTGAGGGGATCCCCGGTGCCCTACTCGCCGCTCTCCATCGCGGCGTGATCTCCAGTATCCATGGTGGTGTCGAGCATCGCCATGGACTCTTCGGATAGGTAGCGGCGGTCGCCGGCGATCCACTCGTCGTGCATGTCGATCAGGACTGCCCCGACCGAGCCGGATCACTGCGGCAGCATTGGGGAAGATCCCCACCACGCGGCTGCGGCGCTTGATCTCCTTGTTGACCCGCTCAAGCGGGTTGGTCGACCATATCTTGCGCCCGTGGGCCTTGGTGCACGCGGTGAACGCGAGAACCTCGGCCTTGGCCTCGTCCCTCAGCGGCGCGACCTTGGGGAAGGTCTTGGCGACCTGGTCGCGGACCTCGTCCCACGCCTGGCTGATGGCCTCGGGGTCAGGTTGGGCAAAGATCGTGCGAAAGACGGCGGCGACCATGTCGGCGTGGGTCTTGGCGACGTGCGCCAACAGGTTGCGGGCGAAAGTGGAACCGGCAGCGCTGGTGGGCTGAGCCCTGGAAGGACCGCTTGAGTGCCTTGACCAGGCCGGAGTGCTGATCGCTGGTGACCAGCTGCACCCCGGCCAGGCCGCGCTGCTTGAGGCTTAGCAGGAAGCTGCGCCATAACGTCTCGTCCTCGCTGTCCCCGACGTCGAGGCCGAGGACCTCGCGCGAGCCGTGGGCGGCGATCCCGGTGGCGACCACGACGGCCATCGACACCACCTGACCTCCCTGGCCGGGCTTGTGGCGCACGTGCAGGTAGGTCGCGTCGAGGTAGACGTAGGGGAACGCGATGTGGTCCAGCGCCCTGGTGCGGAACGCGCCCACGGACTCGTCGAGTTGCTCGCAGATCCGGGAGACGTCGGACTTGGAGATTCCCGAATCGGCGCCGAGCGCGACGATCAGGTCATCGACGCTGCGAGTCGAGACGCCGTGGACGTAGGCCTCCATCACCACCGCGTACAGCGCCTGGTCGATGCGGCGGCGCGGCTCGAGGATGGAGGGGAAGTAGGAGGCCTTGCGGAGCTTGGGAATCCGGACTTCGATGTCGCCGGCTTTGGTTGCCAGCAGCTTGGGGCGGGTCCCGTTGCGTTCGGTGACGCGGTCCTCGGCGCGCTCATAGCGCTCCGCGCCGATCACACCGGCGGCTTCGAACTCGACGAGCTCCTGCAGCACGGTGCGGACCGATTCGCGGATCATGTCGACGCCGTCGCCGGTGCGGAACGCCTCGAGCAGCTCGGACAGGGCAGACTGGGACAAGGCCATCGATGGTTCTCCTTCAGTGCGTGACTTGGTCGTTTCACACCGAAGATCCGCCGATGGCCGCCTACTTCACGCCACCACGCCGGTCCTCAAACCCCACCACTCCACGGGACTCTCCTCCGGGTCTCCGGGTGACGCGGTGGAGCGACAAGGGGACGCGACGCAGGTCGACGGCCACGTTGTGCTGTGCCTGGATTAGTCCCACGAGACCGGGGCCGACGGTCCCTCGATCACCGCCGGCGTGGGGCGCCAAGCCACGGCCGTCGGGCCGCCGCCCTATCGCGGTGTTCGCTACTTCGCCCATCGATGCCTCCTTCGACCTCGACCGGTCGACGGGTAGAGGTGTCGGCGGCCATGGAAAACTGC
>NZ_DBHD01000139.1:0-2843 GCF_002296025.1 Microbacterium sp. UBA837 | reverse complement strand
AGTCCTGGAAGAACGCGGCTGCCGCGCGAGCGTCGTAGACGACGTCGTCGAGGTCAGTGCCGACGGCGTTCACGTGTCCGACCTTGCGCCCCGGTCGCGGATCCTTGCCGTACGTGTGGATGTGGGCGGACGGATGCTGCGCCATCGAAGCCGCGAACCGCTCCGACAGGCCGCCCTCGCTGGGTCCGCCGAGGATGTTGATCATCACCGACCACGGCGCGATCGGCGAGGTGTCCCCCAGCGGGAGGTCGAGAACGGCACGCAGGTGCTGTTCGAACTGGCTGGTGACGGCGCCGTCCTGGCTCCAATGGCCGCTGTTGTGCGGGCGCATGGCGAGCTCGTTGACGAGGATGCGGTCATCCGCCGTCTCGAACAGTTCGACCGCGAGCATCCCGGTCACGTCGAGTCCCTCCGCGATCCGCTCGCCCACCTCGGCGGCAGCCGCCGTGAGCCGGGGACTGGCACCGGGTGCCGGCGCAAGAACCTCGGCGCAGACACCGTCGCGCTGCATGGTCTCGACCACGGGATAGGCGCGAACCGCGCCCGACGGCGTGCGGGCCACCTGCTGCGCGAGCTCCCGGGTGAACTCGACCAGTTCCTCGACCAGCAGCGCGCCGCCCCCGGCATCCTCAGCCAGAGCCGTGAACCAGTCCGCGGCGCCGTCCGGCGACGATACGACGCGCACGCCCTTACCGTCGTACCCTCCGCGAGGAGTCTTGACCACGGCGCGCCCACCGTGGGCATCGAGGAAAGCGCCGAGTTCATCCGGACCGGTGGCAGCTGCCCAGTCGGGCTGCGGCATCCCCATTTCCTGCAGCCGCGTGCGCATCAGCAGTTTGTCTTGCGCGTACCGGAGGGCGTCGGGACCGGGGTGCACCGCGATTCCTGAGTCCACCAACGCGTGCAGCACCTGCTGTGGCACATGTTCGTGGTCGAAGGTGATGACATCGACCTCGCGTGCGAAGGCAAGCACCGTGTCGGCATCTCGGTAGTCGCCGACCGCGGTGGCAGCAAGCGCCGCTGCCATCCCCTCCTGCTCAGCCAGCACCCGGATCTCGACGCCGAGTTCGACAGCGGGCGCGATCATCATCCTCGCCAGCTGTCCGCCGCCGATCACACCGACGCGATAGGTCATAGCAGTCCTCCCGTTCGGATCCATTCTCTCGCGAACCGGGCGATCGCTCGCGTCGGTCGCGTGCAGGCCCGGGTCGGCTCAGGACTCGGGAGGCGTCTGCCCGTCGCGGTGAGCGAGGATCTGATTGACCTCGACCTGGTCGATGAGCACCTCGTGGACGAGCGCGACCTGGGGGACGCGGGTCATCCGCATCGGTGCGTCGACACCGTTCGAAAGGATGAGTGTGCCGCTGCCGGCCAGGCGCTGCAGCGGTCCGCGGCGCATCTGCACCGAATACCCACGAACGTGGGCGAGCTCACGCCGCCGGGTCACGAACAGACCGCTGCGCTCGATGACGCGCCGCGTCGTGATCGTGTAGACGTGCGCGCGCCAGGCCAGAAACGGCAGGAACACGAGCACGAAGATGACGACGGCAGCCGCTGCCAGCAGCATCCAGTTCTCGAAGGGCGCCGGAAGGTTGTCGTAGAAATACCCGGCGGCTGCGGCTACGGCGATCAGTGCGATCGCCGACAGAATCAGCGCGGGCCGGCGACCCCGGATCTTTGCGATCAGCAGTTCGGGCGTCGAAACGCCGGGTGCGGGAGCCAGCGGTCGCCCGACGGAGCTCGGCGGCGGGGAGTACCCCGACGACCCGGTGCCCGGCTGCAGCGACATACCCCCATTGTGGGGGTCTCAGCGGACATGGATGACGTCCCCCGCCGCGACGGATAGGGATTTGCCACCGACCGCGACGATGAGTCGCCCGGCGTCGTCGAGCCCGGTCGCGCGTCCCTCCAGCGTCCGCTCGTCGGGCAGCATCACGCGCACCTCGCTCCCGAGAGTCGCGCAGAGTTCCCGGACCTCGGCGCGGACGCCGACGCCGCCCTCGGCAGACACTGCAGCTGCCAGCATCCGGCGCAGACCCTGGAGGTAGTCGGCCAGCAGCCTGTCGGGGTCGACGTCGGCTCCGGCAATCGCCAGCGACGTGGCAGCGGGTACGGGAAGCTGCCCGGGCGTCATCCGCGTGTTGACCCCGGCGCCGACGACGATAGCGTCGGGCTCACCCGGCAGCATCTGCGACAGGATGCCGCACACCTTCGCGCCGTCGATCAGAACGTCATTCGGCCATTTCAGCCCCACCCGCGAACCCCCGTCTGCGGCGTCGGGAGCGAACTGACCCCGGAGCGCGCGCGTCATCGCCGCGCCGGCGATCAGCGACACCCAACCCCGCTGCTCGGTGGGGATGCTGGGCACTCGGAGAAGGACCGAGATCGCGAGGGCAGCCCCCGGCGGCGCCGTCCACGTGCGATCCAAGCGCCCCCGGCCGGCCCGCTGGTCATCGGTTACCAGCACTGACAGGTGGGGATAGGCGTCCGGCTCTCCCGCCACCGCCGCAAGAAGGTCGGCGTTCGTGGATCCGGTGTGCGGCACGACATCCAGTCGCCCCGCAATGATCGCCGCCCGCGGAAAATCGCCTGCCTGCATCCGTTCACTGTACGGCCGCCGGCTTCCGCCGCCCCGCCGCGAATCGTCGAGGTAGGAGAAATCGCGGAGGTAGGCCGATTCCGCCGCCAACTCACCTACCTTCGCGATTTCGCCTACCTCCGCGATACCAACGACCACCATCCCCGCATCGGGAAAGGCATAACGGATGCCGCGGCGCGTTGGGTGGGGGGGGCCACGGGGCGCCCGCGCCCCGCCCCCAGGGGGGGGGGGGGGGGGGGGCGGG
>NZ_DBHD01000197.1:0-16499 GCF_002296025.1 Microbacterium sp. UBA837 | reverse complement strand
GGGGCTGGAGCCCGCGGCGCTGTTCGTCTCGTCCCGGACGGGGGAGGGCATAGCCCAGCTCCGAGACGCCATCGAGCAGGCGCTTCCGCTTCCGGCGGTCGAGGTACAGGCGGTCGTTCCCTACGACCGCGGCGATCTGATTTCGGCAGCGCACGAGTCCGGACACGTCATCACGATCGCGCACCAAGAAGCCGGGACAGCGCTTCATGCTTTCGTGTCCGAGAAGCTTGCGGCAGAGCTCGCGCCGTTCAGCTCAGCGTCAGCGGCGGGGCATCCGGTGGAGTGAAACCGAACACGACGCCCAGGAACGCCAGCTCGGTCTCCAGGGCGTGGATGACGGTCTCCGCCCGTCGGAACCCGTGCGCCTCGCCCTCGTAGAGGACGTACGCGTGGGGCACCGCGCGGGCAGCCAGCGCCGCGCGAATGGCCTCGGCCTGTGCCGGGGGAACGACCTCATCATCCGCCCCCTGTAGCAAGAGCATCGGAACGTCGAATCCCTCCGGGTGCGACAGCGGAGACCGTTCGAGATAGAGGTCTTCCGCGTCTGGGAGCGGACCGATCAATCCGTCGAGGTAGCGGGCTTCGAAGTCGTGCGTTTCGGCGGCGAGCGCGCGAGCATCGCCGACGCCGTAGCGTGAGACGCCGGCAGCGAAGGCGTTGGTGCGGGCGATGGCGGCGAGCACGGTCCATCCGCCGGCCGAACCGCCGTCGATCGCTATGCGGGCAGGATCTGCCAGTCCGGCCTCCGCTAGCGCAAGCGCCGCGTCGCGCACGTCCTCGACGTCAACGACACCCCACTGCCCCCGGAGCCTCTCGCGATATTCGCGCCCGTACCCGGTTGAGCCGCCGTAGTTCACGTCCAGCACACCGATTCCACGGCTGGTGAAGTAGCTGATCTTCGGGGATGCCGCACCGCCGACATGGCCCGTCGGACCACCGTGTACGAGGACGATGTAGGGCGGAAGCTCCCCCTCCGGAGCGGCCGCCTCCGGGTTCGTCGGGGGGAAGGCGAAGGCGTGGACCTCACCCCGGGGGCCTTCGGTGCTTAGCTCGATCGGCCGCGGCGTCCATTCGGCAGGCCAGGCGCTTTCACCGCCGGCGACCGGCTCCCAGCGCGCGCTGTCGATATCGACCAGCCACACGCCGGCGGCGCCGTCCGTCCGGGAGCCGATCACGAGGGCACGCCGGCCCGCGGCATCCTCGACCGACACGTCGGAACTCACCGGTCCGCCGAGATCGTGCATATCGCCGCCGGGAGCGACGGCGACGACCCGATCGGTGCCCTGGGTGCGGACGCAGACAGCGGTGCCGTCTGCCCCCAGGGCATACCAGCGCCCCCCGAGGGACCACAGCGGCCCTCCGGTGTCCTCCGGGGCCGGGGCGATGGGCGTTGCGCCGTGAGAGGCCGACCAGGAGTGCAGGTTCCACCGACCATCGGGGTCGTCGAGGAACACGAGTCTGTCGGTGTCCAGCCACTCGGGTTGCAGGGGCGCTCGGTCTGGGCCACCGGCGACGGTCTGCCACTTCTCGATACGGCCGTTCACGAATCGACCGAGACGGAGCTCGGTGCTATCCCATGGCATGGCTGGATGATTCCAGGCGATCCAGGCGAGGTGGGATCCGTCGGGCGAAACCGCGGGGTGGGCGACGAAGTCACTCCCCGCCACCACGGAGACGATCTGATCCACATCGCTCGCGGCAGAACCGTTGCGCGGAACTCGCACGATGTCGCGAGCGGGAACGCCGGGCCGTGTGTGGTCTTCTCGGATCGCCCACAGCTCTCCGGCGGCGAACCGCAGTCCACCGAATCGCATCCGCGTCCCGGCCGGTGTCAGGGCGCGCGGCTCAGAATCCGGGGCGAGGATCCAGATCCGCTGGTCAGTCTTCTCGACGAAGCACAACGCGCCGTCATCCGTCGCTGCCCACGGGCCGCCGCCGTACTCGTGCACACGAGACCGAGCGTTCCACGGGGCGGGCAGGAGCTCTTCGACAGTCCCATCGGCCAGGCGCCGTCGGACTGTCGTGCGCCCACTCTCGGCTGGAACGCTCTGTCCCCACCAGATCTCCTCGCCGTCTGGGGCCGCGACGAACGCCGCACCTTCGTAGCGCGGGGACGCCGCGGCAACGGATGCTGCGGAGATCGGAGACGGCCAGGTGCCGTAGGGGAGCCGGGGAAGGAAGGAAGCCATGGTCCCCACGCTACGCGCGGTCGCTGGCGCGCTCCTCGACGACGATCTCCTCGGAGCCGTCCGCGTCGGCCACGTCCACCTCGATGACCTCGACCTCGACGATCTCGCGCTGCTGCAGCAACTCGAGGATCCAGGCGACGATGACTGTCACCAGGAACACCAGAAGGACATCGCTGAAGGAAAGTGGGCGGAGCGCAAGAAGCCAGATGACCGCGAGGACGACCAGCGCGATCCGGATCGCGACGCGGTACCGAGCGAGGAAGCGTCCGAAGGCGCCAGTGTTGAGTCCCCGCGCGGCGAGAGCGCCGCGGATAGTCGCGTTGAAGCCGCTTACGCCGCCACGGGTGGCGGTGGCTGAACGGCTCGACCCCATCAGCCAGCCGATGACCGCGATCACGAGACCGAGCAGCGCGATCACAAGCGCGCTCTGCGCCATGGATGCGGTGAGCTGCGCATAGATCACACTGAGGGCCGACGGGGAGAGGTCGAGCTGGCCGGCTACGACGGTACTTGCTGCAGCGCCGATACTGAATCCGGCAGCGAGCATGCCGCCGCCGATGAACAGTCCGACCCCCGTACCGATTACCGCGACGCTGCGGCGCCGCGCGATGACGATGGCCAGGACGAACAGCGCGATGGTCACGATCGAGAGCCACCAGCCGACAGCATCAGCGAGCGCATAGACAGTCCGGAACGCGATGAGCGCCTCGCCGTCGCCGATGATGATGGTCTTGTCGATGCTGGGGATGAGCCCGGCAACGCCGACCCCACTCTCGGTGAGCCGTTCCTTGACCTGGTCGATGATCGGGCCCAGCGCGATCCCGAGGCCGTCGTTGTCGAGGACGAGGATTCCGCCGCCGTCGGCTGTCGCGACGGTCGTGATCGAGCGGTGGACACCCCGAAGCGCGAAGGCCCAGACATCCGAGAAGGCATCTGACTCCACGATGCGTTCGACCGCGGAGTTGACCAGGTTCTGCACGCCCTGGGCAGCCGGCGCGCGCAGTGCGTTGAGCGCTGTCGATGCCGCGGGAGGCAGTCCCAGGTCCTCAATGCCGTCGAAGACCTGGTCGGTGAGGCCCGCGAAGTCGACCTGCGCATCGATGGCTGCCGTCGCCTCATCGACGATGAGTTCCTGGACGGCGGGATCCTCGGTCAACGGGGCGAACGTAGACACGAAGGCATCCTCGTCGACCAGCTGCACGCGTGCCCACGTGGTGACCACCGACACCGGCACGAGAATCGTCGCGATCACGATGACGAACGCCGACAGGGCGGCGCGCCACCACCCACCGGACGGGGAGGTGCGGACCGTCAGACGCGCGTTTTCAGCCTCGAGGGCGCGGATCCGGGATTCGAGGTCTTCGGGTGTCGGCGAGCTCATGGGCCCCATTTTGGCGGAAGACCACTTTCACCGCCTCACCCGAATATGGCGATCTGTGCGGCTCAGACCGCGCGAAGGACCGCCACGACCTTGCCGAGGACCGTCGCTTCGTCGCCGAGGATGGGTTCGAAGGCTGAATTGCGGGGGAGAAGCCAGGTGTGTCCATCCCGCTGGCGAAATGCCTTGACCGTCGCTTCACCGTCGAGCATCGCGGCGACGATGTCGCCGTTCTCGGCGGTCGCCTGGGAGCGTACGACCACCCAGTCACCGTCACAGATCGCAGCGTCGATCATCGATTCGCCGCTGACCCGCAACATGAAAAGCTCACCTTTGCCGACGAGCTGTCGGGGAAGCGGGAAGATCTCTTCGATCTGCTGATCAGCGGTGATCGGCACGCCAGCGGCAATGCGCCCGACGAGCGGCACCATCGCTGCGTCGCCGACAGACGGCGCGGTGTCTGCGGGGTTTTCAGCGGCCATGCCCGGTAGGTCGATGAGCACCTCCATTGCGCGCGTCTTGCCGGCATCGCGGCGAAGGTATCCGCTCAGTTCCAGCTGGTTGAGCTGATGCGTGACGCTCGAGAGGCTCTTGAGCCCGACGGCATCGCCGATCTCACGCATGCTCGGCGGGTAGCCGTTTCGGGCGATCGAGCGCTGGATCACCTCAAGAATCGCGAGCTGTTTCTCGCTGAGGCTGCGCCGCCGCCGCGTACTAGCGCGTTCCCGTACCGGCTCCTCGTTCATTGCCCCGCTCCTGTCGCTGCTCGCATCTGCCCGCACTCGTCTTCGAATGTCGGAGGTTGGTGATGACCTGTCTTCATCGAAACCGTAACCGCCTCAATACCCTTTCGGGGATACCCGGCCCGCGTGTCGTGTTCGAAACATCCCCGGGAGGAATCCGACTTGACAGCCAGAATACTCGAAGATAATTTCGGAAGAGAGCTTCGCATCCGCCACTCCTGGCCGGGCGGTGGATGCGAATCTCTCCTCGAGATGACGGAGGATGACATGACGACGATTGCTCTCGGCACCGCACCCACGACGATCGCTGCGGCCCGACCCGCCGCGAAACGGCTTCGACTGACTGCTCGTGGTCGAGCCGTCCTCACGGCGCTTGCTGCGCTGCCGGCGGTCATCGTCATCCTCGGCGTCATCTGGGGTGGCGGTGCCGCCCTCGCCTCCCTTGATTCCTCGGCGCCGGCGGGGACGTTCGAGACGGTCACCGTTTCGGCGGGGGACTCCCTGTGGTCCATCGCGCAAGAGATCGCACCGGATGCCGACCCCCGCGACGTCGTGGCCGAGATCTCCCGCCTGAACGGTCTGACGGGAAGCGTTGTGAGCGCGGGGCAGCAGCTCGCTATCCCCCTCGCCTACAGCGAGTGAATCCTGCTGAAGAACCGAGTGCGGCCTCATCAGGCACCGTACGATGGGACGGGTGACGATTCGCCTCGATGATCTTCCGCTCCGCGATGACCTACGGGGTCTCACCCCGTACGGCGCACCGCAGGCGCCACTTCCTGTCGCCCTGAATGTCAACGAGAACACTCACCCGGTGCCGCGGGAGGTAGCCGACGACATCCTGGATGCGATCGGACGCGCCCTCGGCGAGATCAACCGCTACCCGGACCGCGAGTTCCGGGAACTGCGTGAGGGATTCGCCGAGTACCTTCGCCATGGCCTCGTCGCCGACCAGATCTGGGCGGCGAACGGATCGAACGAGGTGCTTCAGCACGTTCTCCAGGCGTTCGGCGGGCCGGGGCGTCGCGCCTTCGGGTTCGCTCCCACCTATTCGATGTACCCCTTGCTGACGCGAGCGACCGGGGCCGAGTGGGTCTCCGGAAGCCGAGGTGCCGACTACACCGTGGATGCCGTATCGGCGGTCGACCAGATCGCTGCCGCCGATCCCGACATCGTGTTCCTGTGCGCCCCCAACAATCCGACGGGGACGCCGATGAGCCTCGAGGTGATCGAGGCCGCCTACGAGGCGACGCGCGGGATCGTGATCGTCGATGAGGCGTACTTCGAGTTCGCGCCTCGAACGGCGCCATCCGCGCTGTCGTTGCTGCCGGGCCGCGAACGCCTCCTCGTTTCGCGCACCATGAGCAAGGCGTTCGCCTTCGCCGGAGCCCGCGTTGGCTACCTCGCTGCCGATCCCGCCGTGATCGATGCCTTGCGGTTGGTGCGGTTGCCTTACCACCTCAGTTCGCTCACGCAGGCGGCGGCGCTCGCTGCGCTTGCCCACGCCCCGGTGATGCTCCAGATGGTGGATGAGATCGTGATGCAGCGCGATCGCATCTCGGCGACAGTCGAAGCTCTCGGCTACCGCGCCTACGAGTCGTGGACCAACTTCGTGCTGTTCAGCGGGGTAGAAGACCCCGGACGCACGTGGCAACAGCTTTATGATCGCGGCATCCTCGTTCGTGACATCGGCATCCCGCGCAGCCTGCGGGTGTCGGCCGGCACCGCCGAGGAGACCACCGCGTTTCTGGAAGCACTCGCGTCGATAGACTCTCGCGCATGAGCAGCAGCCGCACCGCATCGGTCACGCGAGCCACGAGCGAGTCGCGCGTCGAGTTGAGCCTTGACCTCGATGGCACCGGCGCCAGCACGATCGACACCGGCGTCCCGTTCTACGATCACATGCTCACGGCGTTCGCGAAGCACTCCCTGACCGACCTCACGGTGCGTGCCGAAGGTGACGTGGAGATCGACGCTCACCACACCGTCGAGGATGTCGCGATCGTGCTCGGTGACGCCATCCGTGAAGCCCTCGGCGACAAGTCGGGCATCTCGCGTTACGGCGACGCGCTCGTTCCGCTGGACGATGCCTTGGCCCAAGCTGTCGTGGACATCAGTGGACGTCCTTACCTCGTGCACGACGGCGAGCCCGACGGGTTCGCGCTTCACCTGATCGCCGGTCACTTCACGGGGTCGCTCGTGCGGCACACCTTCGAGGCGATCAGCTACCACGCCGGCCTCACCGTCCACCTCCGGGTTCTGGCTGGCCGTGATCCGCACCACATCGCCGAGGCCGAGTACAAGGCCTTCGCGCGCGCTTTCCGCCAGGCCAAGGCACTCGATCCCCTCGTGCGCGGTATCCCGAGCACGAAGGGTGCGCTGTGACCTCGGCGTCGACAACGACCGCGCGGCCGACGGTCGCCGTTCTGGACTACGGATCCGGCAATGTTCACTCTGCGGTCAAGGCGCTGGCCCTGGCGGGGGCTGACGCCCGCCTGACCGATGACCGCGATCTGATCATGGCTGCGGACGGTCTGGTCGTTCCGGGCGTCGGCGCCTTCCGCTCCGTCGTGGATGCGCTGCGCGAATCCCGTGCGGATCAGCTCATCGAGCGACGCTTGGCGGGCGGACGACCCGTGCTCGGGATCTGCGTCGGTATGCAGGTGATGTTCGAGCACGGTGTCGAGCGCGGAGCCGACAGTCTCGGACTCGGACAGTGGCCCGGCGCTGTCACCGAGCTCGATGCGCCGGTACTCCCGCACATGGGGTGGAATACCGTGGCGGCGGGCGCCGGGTCGACGCTGTTTCGGGGCATCGAATCGGAGCGGTTCTACTTCGTCCACTCGTATGCCGCCCAGCACTGGACTCTCGAAGCCCAGGACCCCTTCCCCAGCGCGGTAGTGACGTGGGCAACCCATGGGGTTCCGTTCGTGGCGGCCGTCGAGAACGGGCCGCTGGCGGCAACGCAGTTCCACCCCGAGAAGTCGGGGGAGGCTGGCATCCGTCTCCTCGCGAATTGGATCACGAGCCTTCCCGCGGCTACCCTCTGAACTCGTGCCTGCCCCCGATTCTCATCGGCGTGCCGCGGGCTCCGTGAACCCGCCCGAGGAACCATGAACGACTTCGCGTCAACGCCCGAACTGATTCTGCTGCCCGCCGTCGATGTCGCAGACGGCAAGGCGGTGCGCCTGACCCAGGGTGCTGCAGGCTCGGAGACGAGCTACGGCGACCCGGTCGAAGCCGCCGTGGATTGGGCCCGCCAGGGCGCGCAGTGGATTCACCTCGTCGACCTGGATGCCGCCTTCGGGCGCGGCAGCAACGCGGGAGTGATCCGCAAGGTCATCAAGCAGGTCAAGGGCGTTCACGTCGAGGTTTCGGGAGGCATCCGGGACGACCGGAGCCTCGAGCTTGCGATCGAGTACGGTGCCGAACGCGTCAACCTCGGCACCGCAGCACTGGAGAACCCGGAGTGGGCTGCCGACGTGATCGGCCGGTACGGCGAACTTGTCGCGGTGGGGCTCGACGTGCGCGGCACGACCCTCGCAGCTCGCGGCTGGACGCAGGAGGGCGGGGACCTGTGGGCGGTGCTCGACCGCCTCGAGGATGCCGGGTGCAGTCGCTACGTCGTCACCGACGTGACCAAAGACGGGACGCTCCGCGGACCCAACCTCGATCTGCTTCGCGAGGTCACGACCCGCACCCCGAAGCCGGTCATCGCCTCGGGCGGTGTGGCAACGCTTGATGACATCGCGGCGCTGCGCGAGCTCGTCCCCCTCGGTGTCGAGGGTGCGATCGTCGGGAAGGCGTTGTATTCGGGCGCCTTCACCCTGGCCGAGGCACTGGATGTCGCCGGAGGCTGAAGACCCGCAGCGGCATCCTCACGCGCACACCCACGGATCGGATCACACCGCCGACTCCGCCGGTTTCCCCTGGGCCGGGCGCAGCTTCGAGGCAAACCCGTTCGCCGGTGACGACGGGTCGGCTGACCCCGCGCTGATCGGCGCGATCGAGCGGTTTCGGGCAGGTGATGCTGCCGTCGTCGAGGTGATCAGCGCGTACCGATCGGCGCGCCTACTGATTCCTCTCGTCGCTGAGAAGGGCGACGAGGGTGTCGGCGCTCACGGGCTGACGGTCGACAAGACGCAGGAGCTGTCGATCGTCACTGTCGCCGCGCCCGACGGCAGGCGCGTGCTTCCGGTGTTCTCGTCGGTTGCAGCGATGAGCACGTGGGACCCTGCAGCGCGGCCAGTCCCGGCCGATGGGGTGCGGACCGCGGCAGCCGCTGTCGATGACGGCACCGACCTCATCGTTCTCGACCCGGGATCCGAGACCGAGTTCGTCATCCGTCGGCCCGCGGTCTGGGCGATCGCGCAAGGTCAGGCCTGGGAGCCCGCGCACACCTCACCAGAGGTCTTCGCCGGATTCCAGGAGAGCATCGGTGCGGAACTTGCCGTCCTCGATCTCTCGCTGGCGTCAGCCGACCCGCAGGCGCGGGGGAGAGGCCCCGAGGTCCAGGTTCAGCTCGACATCATGCCGGGCCTTGACCGCGAAGAACTGGATGCCGTGCTGCAGCGGCTCGCGAAACGCTGGGCAGCTGACGACCGCATCGCGGTTCTCGTGGACTCCCTCGCCGTGAAGATCCGGCGCTCATCGGTCTGAGCTGGTGCGGACTGGCGGGGCCTGACGAGACTCACTCAGGTGACCGGACCTGTCCATTTCTCGCCGGGTCCCTTGCCGATCGGGTCGGGGATCACTGACGCTTCGCGGAACGCGAGCTGGAGTGAGCGCAGGCCATCGCGCAGCGAGCGAGCGTGCATGTCGCTGATCTCCGGGGCGCCGGCGGTGATCAAGCCCGCGAGTGCATTGATGAGCTTGCGGGCCTCGTCGAGGTCCTTCTGCCTATCGGGGTCGTCGGCAAGCCCGACCTTCACGGCTGCGGCGCTCATGAGGTGCACGGCAGTGGTCGTGATGACTTCGACAGCGGGGACGTCAGCGATATCTCGGGAAGCGGCGGCGGCAGCCTCGGCATCCTCCTCCCAGCGCTGCTCGCGCTCGCGGTCTCGGCGGTCGACCGATTCACCGTCGGATGCTGCGGGGTCGGGAACATCGGGAATCGTCGACACGTGATGCTTTCTGCTAGACTCGTGCGGGCTCCGGAGCACTATGCCCCGGACACGAAAGAGGATCACATCCCACCCGCGCTTGCCGCTCAAGGCTACCGGGTCCACGAACTCCGCTTCGCCTGGCAATCCGATTGCGCGGCGAAGTAGCGCTCGAGAAACTTCTCGGGCGTCAGGGTGAATGAAGCCGATGCAGTGCGTCGAGCGGGTGGAGTGTTCTGATCTCGCCCGCGACGCACCCCGTGTCGCGGTGGCTTACACCCGCACGAAGAGGAGTTCCGCATCAGCGATCCCCGCATCAACGAGCGCATTCGCGTGCCCGAGGTCCGTTTGGTCGGTCCCGGCGGCGAACAGGTCGGTGTCGTCCGCATCGAAGTCGCGCAGCGTCTGGCCCAGGAGGCCGATCTCGATCTGGTCGAGGTCGCCCCGAACTCGAAGCCGCCCGTGGTCAAGATCATGGACTACGGCAAGTTCAAGTACGAGGCAGCGCAGAAGGCGAAGGAAGCGCGACGCAATCAGGCCAACACGGTCCTGAAGGAAGTCCGGTTCCGCCTGAAGATCGAGCCGCACGACTACGAAACCAAGCGCAAGCACGCGGAGTCGTTCCTGAAGGCCGGCGACAAGGTGAAAGCGATGATCCTGTTCCGTGGTCGCGAGCAGTCGCGCCCCGAACAGGGTGTGCGCCTGCTTCGCAAGTTCGCCGAGGACGTCGCCGAGTTCGGCACCGTCGAGTCGAACCCCACGATCGACGGCCGCAACATGACGATGGTGATCGCACCGCACAAGAACAAGTCCGAGGCGAAGGCCGAGCAGAACGCCCAGCGCGCTGCCACCAAAGAAGCGGCACGCCAGTCCGCCCGCGGTGAAGCCCCCGAGCCCACGCCCGCTCCCGCCGAGTAGGCCCCCAGACTCCCGCCCGGCGGGAACCACAACGAAGGAAAACAAGATGCCGAAGCAGAAGACCCACTCGGGTGCCAAGAAGCGCTTCAAGGTCACCGGAACCGGGAAGATCAAGAAGCAGCAGGCGAACCTCCGCCACAACTTCGAGGGCAAGCCCACCAAGCGCACGCGCCGCCTGTCGGCTGACAAGATGCTCGCCCCCGGTGACGCGAAGGTCGCCAAGAAGCTCCTCGGCATCTGAGCGCCCCGGTACGAACAGGAACGAAACGAAATGGCTAGAGTCAAGCGGGCTGTCAACGCCCACAAGAAGCGTCGCGTCATCCTTGAGCGCGCGTCCGGCTACCGCGGGCAGCGCTCGCGTCTGTACCGCAAGGCGAAGGAGCAGGTCACCCACTCGCTCGTTTACGCCTACCGCGACCGCCGCAAGCGTAAGGGCGACTTCCGTCGCCTGTGGATCCAGCGCATCAACGCCGCGAGCCGCCAGAACGGTCTCACCTACAACCGCTTCATCCAGGGCCTGAACCTGGCAGGTGTGCAGGTCGACCGCCGGATGCTTGCCGAGCTCGCGGTCAACGAGCCGAAGGTCTTCGCTTCGCTCGTCGACACCGCCAAGAAGGCGCTTCCCAGCGACGTCAACGCACCCAAGTCGGCCTGATCGGTCGTTCTTGCCCGAAGGGCGCTTCCCGAAAGGGAGGCGCCCTTCGTTGTCGTGTCGGCATCCGTCGCCTGCTCTCACGTGTGCGGCACTGTCGTGCGAGTGCGGCACAGAGAATCGCCGCACTTGCACGGATGTGCCGCACACGCGGTGCCTCGGACCGTAACCTTCGCGGAATATAAGCTCGTCGCGCCCGTGATCGCGCCGGAATCGCTGTCGCCGTACCTCTAAACTGGGCCCGTGCTGGAGAACCCGCGATCGCCGCGCGTGCGCGCGGTCGCGAAGTTGTCCAAGCGCAGCGCACGCCAGGAGACCGGGCTGTTCCTGCTTGAGGGACCGCAGGCAGTTCGCGAGGCGCTGACCTACCGGTCCGACGCGCTCGTGGAGCTTTACGCGACACCTGGCGCACTGGATCGGCACGGCGACATTCGGGATGCTGCGCGTGCCGCGGGACTGGACCTGGAGCTGGCAAGCGAAGCTGTCCTGGACGCGATGGCAGACACGGTGACTCCGCAGGGAATCGTGGCGGTCGCACGCCAGACCCCGTCCAGCGTCGCTGACGTGTTCGCAGCCCGGCCGCGGTTGGTCGCGATCTGCGAGCAGGTGCGTGACCCGGGGAACCTCGGGACGATCATCCGCGCGGCCGATGCGGCGGGCGCCGATGCCGTGATCCTCACCGGCAAGTCGGTCGACCCGTACAACCCGAAAGTCGTCCGTTCCACGACCGGCTCGCTCTTCCATCTCCCGATCGCCGTTGGGGTGGACCTGCCGGAGGCTGTTGAACAGGCCCATGCCGCTGGCATCCGCGTGGTGGCCGCAGACGTGGACGGGACCGACTTCCTGGCGTCCCGGGACCTTCTCGCGGAGCCCACCGCGTGGCTGTTCGGCAACGAAGCGCGCGGGCTCGAAGAGGATGCCCTCTCGCACGCGGACCTCTCGTTGCGGCTTCCCATTTACGGCAAGGCTGAGTCCCTCAATCTTGCGACGGCGGCGAGTGTCTGTCTTTACGAGACCGCGTTCGCCCAGCGCAGCGCGCTCGCCTGAGCTGCGTTTCGACCAATACTCCCGAGAGTGTCAGGCGGGAGGCGGTGGTGAAAGAGACTCCCTGAGGTCTGAGGGTGCCGCGGCTCCTGGATGGGGAGACCGAGGCGCCGAGGCCATCCTGTTCGTCGCCCTGGCAGAAGAGAAGCGGCACTCTGTTGCCTCGGTAGACTCGACTCTCGTGTCCGACGCCCTAGAGATCACTCCCGAGACCGTCGCTGCAGCGGCTGATGCCGCACGCGCCGCGATAGCCGCGGCTGCCGATTCGGCATCCCTCAAGCAGGCGCGAGCCGCGCACGTCGGGGAGGGGTCGCCGCTGGCGCGCTTGAACGCTTCGCTGCGTGATGTCGCTCCCGAGCGCAAGGCCGAGTTCGGCAAGCTCATCGGGCAAGCTCGCGGTCAGGTGACGCAGGCGCTCGCTGCCCGCGAGGCCGAGCTTGAGGCCGCCGAGCTGGCGGCACGTCTGGATGCCGAAGCGATCGACATCACGGCGTTGCCGACGCGCGCGCGGGTCGGTGCCCGGCATCCGCTCACTCTCTTGCAGGAGGAGATCTCGGACGTCTTCGTCGGCATGGGCTGGGAGGTCGCGGAAGGACCCGAGCTCGAACACGAGTGGTTCAACTTCGACGCCCTCAACTTCGACGTCGATCACCCCGCCCGGCAGATGCAGGACACGTTCTTCGTCGACCCGATCGATCGGCACCTCGTGATGCGCACGCACACGAGCCCCGTGCAGGTGCGTTCCATGCTCGATCGCGAGCTTCCGGTCTACGTCGTCTGTCCTGGACGGGTGTATCGCACCGACGAGTTCGACGCGACGCACCTCCCCGTCTTCTCGCAGGTCGAGGGCCTCGTCATCGACAAAGGCATCACGATGGCGCACCTGAAGGGCACGCTCGACCACTTCGCGCGCGTCCTTTTCGGCCCGGAGGCCAAGACGCGTCTGCGCACCAACTACTTCCCGTTCACGGAGCCGAGCGCGGAGCTCGACCTGTGGCACCCCACCTTCAAGGGCGGTGCGCGGTGGATCGAGTGGGGCGGCTGCGGCATGGTCAACCCGAACGTCCTCCGAGCTGCCGGAATCGATCCCGAAGAGTACTCCGGGTTCGCGTTCGGGATGGGGATCGAGCGCACCCTGATGTTCCGCAGCGACGTGAAGGACATGCGCGACATGGCCGAGGGTGATGTGCGCTTCAGTGAGCAGTTCGGGATGGTGGTGTGATGCGCGTTCCGCTGTCGTGGCTGCGTGAGTTCGTCGAGGTGCCCGCCGAGGCAACTCCCGAGGATGTCCTCGCAGCACTGGTGTCGGTCGGCTTCGAAGAAGAGGACGTTCACCGCTTCGATCTGTCGGGTCCGATCGTGGTGGGCGAGGTTCTCGAGTTCGTCGAGGAGCCGCAGTCCAACGGCAAGACGATCCGGTGGTGCCAGGTGCGCGTTGCAGACGGAGAGGGCACGGATGACGCGCCAGCCGTCCGCGGCATCGTGTGCGGCGCGAACAACTTCTTCGCCGGCGACAAGGTGGTCGTGACCCTGCCCGGAGCGGTGCTGCCGGGGCCCTTCCCGATCGCCGCGCGAAAGACCTACGGACATGTCTCGGACGGCATGATCGCCTCGGCCAAGGAGCTGGGCCTCGGTCAGGACCACTCGGGGATCCTGCGTCTGGTCGAACTCGGCATCGACGCTCCCGTGGGCTCGGATGCCATCGCGCTGCTGGGGCTTGACGATGAGGCAGTCGAGATCAACGTGACCCCCGACCGCGGCTACGCGCTCTCGATCCGGGGTGTGGCGCGCGAATACTCGCACGCCACGGGGGCGGCGTTCCGCGACCCTGCGGACCGGCCCTGGGAGGACGTGGATCCCGGCGAGGGCTTCCCGATCACCGTCGATGACCCCAACCCCATTCGTGGTCAGGTCGGAGCCTCCGAATTCGTTGTGCGTCTCGTGCGTGATGTGGACGCTTCCAAGCCCACACCACCGTGGATGATCACGCGGCTGACCCTCGCCGGCATCCGGCCCCTCGGCATCCTCATCGACATCACCAACTATGTGATGCTCGAGCTCGGGAACCCCATCCACGGGTACGACTACGACACCCTGCGGGGCGGGATCACCGTGCGACGCGCTCGCGCTGGTGAGAAGCTCGAGACCCTCGATGGGCAGGTGCGCACCCTCGATCCCGAGGACCTCCTGATCACCGACGAGTCCGGTCCGATCGGTCTTGCCGGAGTGATGGGCGGGGCCACGACAGAGATGGGGCCCGCGACGCGCACCGTGCTCGTCGAGGCGGCTCGGTTCGACCCGGTGTCGATCGCGCGGACGGCGCGCCGACACAAGCTGTCGTCGGAGGCTTCGCGCCGCTTCGAACGCGGCGTGGACCCCGCTATTGCCTTCGCGGCCGCTCGTCGGGTAGCAGACCTGATGGTGGAGCTGGCTGGCGGGACGCTTGACACGTCGTTCGGGGGCGCGCTGCGCTCTGGTCACGAACAGGCGGCGATCGAGCTGCCGCAAGGCTTCGTCTCTGGTCTGATCGGCGTCGACTACACGGCCGACCAGGTCGTCGAGGCGCTCCGACTGATCGGTTGCGACATCCGGGATGCCGGCACCGACGCGGCCGCGCCCTGGCTGGTCTTCCCGCCGTCGTGGCGTCCCGACCTCACCGACCGGTGGACCCTTGCCGAAGAGGTGGCTCGCATCCATGGGCTCGATCAGGTGCCCTCCGTGCTGCCCACTCCGCCGTCGGGGCGCGGGCTCACCTCGGCCCAGCGCGCGCGCCGACGCGTCTCGAACGCGCTGGCAGCCGCCGGCTACGTCGAGACGCCGTCGTTCCCGTTCGCCACCGTCGAGAGCAATGACCTTCACGGCAGCGCCGACGGGGGCCATCTTCCGAGCATCAAGCTCGCGAACCCGCTGGACGGCCAGTTGCCCTTCCTGCGCCGTTCGCTCGTGCCGGGCCTGCTGCAGGTCGCGCACCGCAACGTGTCGCGCGGACTGGTCGATCTCGCCCTGTTCGAGACCGGTGTCGTGTTCCTCCCCGCTGCGGGCGTCGAGTACGGGACGCCGTTCGTGCCGCCGCTCGGCGTTCGCCCGGATGCCGCCACGCTCGCAGGACTTGACGCGTCGATTCCGTCGCAGCCGCGCCATGTCGCGGTGCTGCTGACCGGAGCGCGGGTGGCCAAGCAGCCCGGTCAGGGCGCCGAGGCTGCAGACCTCGCCGATGTCATCGACGCCGTTCGCACCGTCGCTTCGGCGGCGGGCGTCGACGTGACGATCGTCCAGACGCGGCGCGCTGCGCTGCATCCGGGGCGCGCGGGCGACGTTCGTGTCGGTGATGTCACCGTCGGCTATGTCGGCGAGCTCCTGCCCGCCGTGGCAGCAGACGCCGACCTGCCCGGCCGCGTCATCGTTGCCGAGCTGGACCTGGATCTCATGATCTCTCTCGCGGGGGAGCGGGTTGTCGCGGCGTCCCTGTCTGGGTTCCCGGCTGCGACGCAGGATGTCTCGCTCGTCGTGTCGGAGGCGGTTCCCGCGGCCGAGGTCGAGGCGGCGCTCGTCTCGGGCGCCGGTGACCTGCTCGAGGCAGTGCGTCTGGTTGACGACTACCGCGGGCCGGGTGTTGATCCGGGCACGAAGAGTCTGACCTACGCGCTGCGCTTCCGGGCCCCCGACCGTACTCTGACGGCGGCGGAGGCCACCGAGGCGAAACTGGCAGGTGTCGCTGCTGCTGCCGAGCGGTTCGGGGCGCGCATCCGGGAGTAAGACGCATCGGTCGTCGTGATCGCGGCGCCGGTTCCTGCACTAACGGGGACCGCCCGCTACGCTGGCGAAGGGTCCGGGCGCAGAGGCCGGCCCCTCGCCGCGACCACACGACCCGATAGGAGCCGCGCCGATGTCGTCGTTCCTCTACCGCGTGGGCCGATTCGCGGCCCGTCGTCGGTGGACGGTCATCGTCATCTGGATCGCCGTGGTCGTCGGTGCTTCGGCGCTGGCCGGTGTTCTCGGCAACCACCTGCAGTCGAGCTTCACCGTGCCGGGCACCCAGGCGCAGTCGGCGCTGGACGCCCTGGAGCAGCGCTTCCCGCAGATCAGTGGTGCCAGCGCCAAGGTCGTCGCCGCCGCGCCGTCGGGGGACCAGATCTCCACGAGCGAGGAGCTGATCTCCACCGCTTGCGAGAACATCGCCGCCCTCGCTGATGTCGTTGCTGTCACGTGCCCGTACCCGATGGCCGAGAGCGGCTCGACGGCGGCATCCGATGGGGCGTCCTCGCAGATCTCCGCGAACGGTGACATGGCCTTCATCGCCATTCAGCTCTCGGTGGCCGCCACCGACATTCCCGACTCGCTCGTGGCCTCAGTCGGGCAGGCCACCGCGCCGCTGTCGGATGCCGGACTGACCGTTGCCGTGTCGGGACTGGCCGCGAGTTCATCGTCGGGGGTCGACTGGACGGAGCTTGCCGGGATGGGCATCGCCTACATCGT
>NZ_DBHD01000095.1:0-25903 GCF_002296025.1 Microbacterium sp. UBA837 | reverse complement strand
GCGACGGGGAAAGGAGCGTGCGAGCGGTGTTCTACTGGCTCATGAAGTACGTGGTCATCGGCCCCATCGTGAAGGCGATCTTCCGCCCCTGGATCGTGGGACGGCGCAACATCCCCAAGACCGGCGCTGCGATCCTCGCGAGCAACCACCTCTCGTTCGCGGACTCGATCTTCCTTCCCCTCATGATCGACCGCCCCGTGACGTTTCTCGCCAAGAGCGACTACTTCACCGGCAAGGGGATTCGGGGGTGGGCGACGCGCGTGTTCTTCAAGGCCACCGGGCAGCTTCCCATCGACCGTTCCGGCGGCAAGGCCTCCGAGGCATCCCTCAACACCGGGCTCCAGGTCCTGGGTCGCGGCGACCTCTTGGGCATCTACCCGGAGGGCACACGCAGTCCCGACGGGCAGCTCTACCGCGGGCGCACCGGCATCGCCCGGATGGCCCTGGAAGCCCGCGTCCCCGTCGTGCCGTGCGTCATGGTCGACACCGACACCATGATGCCCATCGGGCAGCGGGTCCCCAACGTCGTGCGCGTCGGCGTCGTCATCGGCGAACCCCTCGATTTCTCCCGCTTCCACGGGATGGAGGGGGACCGCTACATCCTCCGCTCCATCACCGACGAGATCATGGTCGCGTTGCAGCGGCTGGGGGAACAGAAGTACGACGACGTGTACGCGTCGACGGTCAAGAACCGGGCCGCCCCGCCGCGCTCTGAGGCAGTTCCCGCCCCGATAGACTGAGCGGATGCTCCTCAAGACCGACCCGCTCGACCACTGGCGCACGCTCCCGATTAAGCAGCAGCCGTCGTGGTATGCGCCGGAGGCCGCCGCCGAGATATCGGCTGAGCTCGCGACACTCCCGCCGCTCGTCTTCGCCGGCGAGGTCGACATCCTTCGCGAGAAGCTCGGGCGCGCCGCCGCCGGGCAGGCGTTCCTGCTGCAGGGCGGAGACTGCGCCGAGACCTTCGCGGGTGCGACTGCCGAGCAGATCCGCAACCGCATCAAGACCGTGCTGCAGATGGCAGTCGTCTTGACCTACGGCGCCTCGATGCCTGTCGTCAAGATGGGACGCATGGCCGGGCAGTTCGCCAAGCCCCGCTCGTCGGACACCGAAACCCGCGGAGACGTCACCCTTCCCGCGTACCGCGGCGACATCGTCAACGGCTACGACTTCACCGAAGCTTCGCGGCGAGCGGACCCGGCACGGATGCTGAAGGCGTACCACACTGCAGCATCGACGCTGAACCTCATCCGTGCGTTCACGCAGGGTGGGTTCGCCGACCTGCGTGAGGTGCACAGCTGGAACAAGGGCTTCGCGCAGAACCCCGCGAACCAGCGCTACGAGCGCCTGGCGACCGAGATCGACCGCGCCATCAAGTTCATGGAAGCCGCGGGCGCCGACTTCGACGAACTGCGACGCGTCGAGTTCTACACCGGGCACGAGGGCCTGCTCATGGACTACGAGCGCCCGATGACCCGGATCGACTCCCGCACCGGAACGCCGTACAACACGTCGAGCCACTTCCTGTGGATCGGGGAGCGCACCCGCGAACTCGACGGTGCGCACGTCGACTACTTCTCGCGCATCCGCAACCCCATTGGGGTCAAGCTCGGCCCGACCACGACTCCCGAGACCGCGCTGGCCCTCATCGACAAGTTGGATCCGGAGCGCGAGCCGGGCCGTCTGACCTTCATCACCCGCATGGGCGCCGGCAAGATCCGCGACGCGCTGCCTCCGCTGCTCGAAGCCATCAAGGACTCGGGCGCGACCCCGCTGTGGGTCACCGACCCTATGCATGGCAACGGCATCACGTCGCAGACGGGCTACAAGACCCGTCGCTTCGACGATGTGGTCGACGAGGTGCGCGGGTTCTTCGAAGCCCACCGGGCCGTCGGTACGCACCCGGGCGGCATCCACGTCGAACTGACTGGAGATGACGTCACCGAGTGCCTCGGTGGATCCGAGATGATCGACGAAGCGGGTCTGGCAACGCGCTACGAGTCGCTGTGCGACCCGCGACTGAACCACATGCAGTCGCTGGAGCTCGCCTTCCTCGTCGCCGAGGAGCTCGAGAAGCGCTGAGCGCCGGGCGGGTCAGTCGTTCCCGCCGCCATTGCCCCCGCCGTTACCGCCACCGATCCCGATATCGGTGATGGTGATGACGGTGCCGGGCACGTGGAAGGTTCCCGCCTTCGGGTCGATCTCATTGACGCGGAACACGTCCCAGAGGCTGCCCTCCGGCAGCGCCGTCTCGGCCTGGAACCCGGCATCCTCGAGCACGGTGACCGCGTCGCGCACCGACAGACCGATGACCGCGGGCACCTCTACCGGCTGAACACCCTTGGACACGACAAGGGTCACCGTGTCACCCGGGCGCCATTGTCCGCCATCCTGGCGCTCGGCGATGCCGATGACCTCACCGGCGGCGACGTCGTTGTCGTACTGCTCGATGTTCTCGCCCGACACACTCAGACCCGCGGATTCGAGCGTTTGGGTAGCGGCTTCCACCGACATACCCCGGACGTCGGGCACGGGACCGAGCGAGACAGTCAGCGTGACGGTATCGCCCTCGAACGCCGTGCACCCGTCCGTGCAGTTCACCGGATCGCTCTGCAGGCGCGGCGTGAGAGAGACCGCGACGACGGTGCCGGCTGGGGCATCGGAGAAGAGCTCGGCGTCGGGTTCCGTGACGATGAGCTGATAACCGGTGAGTGTCGCGCGCGCATCGGCCGCTGACTGCCCTGCCACCGAGGGGATGTCGTGCTGAGCCGGGCCCAGCGACACGAAGATCCGAACCGTCGACTCCTTGTCGACGCGGTCGCCCGCCGGGGGATCGGTACGGATGACAACACCCTGTTCGACCTCGAGACTGTTCTCACCTGCCTGCTCCGGAACGAGGTTCTGGGCCTCGATGGCAGCAGCTGCGCCCTCGTAGTCGAGTCCCGCGACGGCAGGGACGGAGACCTGGGAGCCGGGGCCCGAGCCGAACCACCACCCGACTCCGGCGGCCAGGGCCGCGAGGAGGATCACGACGGTGACGATCCAGGCGGTGCGCGCGCCCTGGCGGTTCGCCGAGCGCCGCAGGCGCGCCGCATTGTCGACCTCGGAATGCACAGCAGTCGCGCCGGTGGTGGCCGGAAGGACCTTCGTCAGCTCGGTTGGATCCTCGCGGTCGATCATCCCGGAGGTCGCCGCCGTGACGACCTGCGGTGAGATGCCGAGGTTTCGCTCGATCTCCCGAAGCCGCTGCAGCATCTCCATCGCGTCAGCGGGTCGATCGTCGGGCTTCTTCTCGGTCGACCACAGCACGAGTTCATCGAGCTGCTCAGGAACGCCGGGGTTCTTGACGCTCGGGCGGGGGACCGAGTCGGTCGCGTGCTGGAACGCAATCTGCATCGGCTGTTCACCGCGATAGGGCTGCTCACCGGTCAGCATCTCGTAGAGCATGATCCCGAGGCCGTAGATGTCACTGCGGGCATCCGCGGTGCCCCGGGTGACCAACTCGGGGGCAAGGTAGGCGATCGTACCCATCAGCTGAGCGCCGGTCGCCGTGTTCGCGCTCGTTGCCCGCGCGAGGCCGAAGTCCCCGATCTTGATGCGGCCGTCCTCTGCCAGCAGGACGTTCTCAGGCTTGACGTCGCGATGGATGATGCCGGCCCGGTGCGCCGCGGCAAGGCCCGAGAGGACGGCATCCATGATCGAGATCGTCTGCGGCACTGTCAGTCGCTTCTCTTCGCGAAGTAGTTCGCGCAGCGTGATGCCGGGGAGGTACTCCATCACGAGATACGCGATTTCGCCGTCGCTGCCCTGATCGAAGACGTTCACAACGTGGGGGTCTGCGAGCCGTGCTGCCGCACGGGCTTCCTGGATGAACCGGCTCTGGAAGACCGTGTCATCGCTCAAGTGACCGTGCATGACCTTCAGCGCTACACGGCGCTCAAGGCGCAGGTCCGTCGCAACGTAGACGGTGGCCATGCCGCCCCGCGCGATCCGGGCGCGCACCCGGTATCGGCCGTCGACGAGACGGCCGATCAACGGATCGGTTTGCGCGCTGGTGCTCACGCACCGAGTCTACGGAGCAGGAGCGGCCCCGCCTGGGAGCGGCTCACAGAAGCGGATGAGCAGTATCGCGCGTCGATTGGTCGCAGCGCGGTCGCGACGCTGCCCGTGGTGAGATCATGGCTGTCGTGACCAACCCATCTCCTGCAACCGAAACCGCTTGGCTCACGATGCCCGAACTCGTCGAGGTTCTCGGCGAACCGCTGGGCCGCGTGCGTCGACTTCTGGACGAGTCACAGCTGATCGGCTCCAAGCGCCACGGCGCCTTCGCGGTGCCCGCCGTCTTCATCGTGGACGGTCACCCGTTGCCGTCGTTGCGGGGCACGATCATTGTGCTTCACGACGCCGGGTTCACCGACGACGAAGCGATCGACTGGATGCTCGCGCCCGATGACACGATCGGTGTGGCGCCCATCGAGGCGCTCCGAGCGGGACGTAAGAGCGAGGTCCGGCGGGTGGCCCAGACGCTCGCCTAAGGAAGTAGATGCTCGCCCGGGAGTCAGGCGGGCGGCGCGCTCAGGTTGTGCGCACGGTGGCTGCGCGAGCAAGCTCCCGCAGTTCGCTCACGGATCGGTTGCCGAGCGGCGCGCCCGACAGCGCCCGCTCGGCGGTACGGGTGTAGTCGAGGATGAGGTCTTCGACCCGCTCCAGCGCGCCGGTGTCACGGATCGTCTGCTGCATCGCCGCGATCTGGTCGGGTTCGAGAGACGGATCGCCGAGCATCTCGTCGAACAGCCGGCGCGATCCCGTGGGGAGCGCCTCCCGCGCGTACGCGACGAGAACCGTGCGCTTGCCTTCGCGCAGATCGTCGCCCGACGGCTTGCCGGTCGCTTCGGCGTCGCCGAAGACACCCAGCACGTCATCGCGCAACTGGAAGGCCATACCGACCGGGTGCCCGAACGCGACCAGAGCCCCCTGCTGTGCGGCGTCCGCTCCCGCGATCGCCGCGCCGATGACGAGCGGCTGCTGGATGCTGTATCTCGCTGACTTCAGGGATGCGATCCGCAGCGCGCGCTCAGCGTGGCGGTCGTCAGCCTCTGTTACATAGGCCGATTCCTCGGCGACATCGAGGAACTGCCCGATCGTCACCTCGCTGCGCATCAGCGCGAACTCGCGGCGACCGGCCGCGGCGTGTGCCGGAGTGGCCACGGCGAGGCCCTCTTCGAGGAGATCATCGCTCCACGCGACCAGAAGATCGCCGAGGAGGAGGGCCCCCGAACGGCCGAAGCGTGCGGGGTCGCCGACCCAGCCGCGGGCGCGGTGGGCAGCTTCGAGGGCGCGATGAGCGGAGGGACGGCCGCGCCGCGTGTCGGAGTTGTCGACGATGTCGTCGTGCACGAGGGCGGCGGCGTGGAAGACCTCCAGTGCAGCCGCTACCGCGAGCACGTCCTCGGTCGGCGCTACAGCTTCGCTGGAGTGCTCGCGAACTGCGCGCCACCCGGCAAAGCAGAAGCGGGCGCGCAGACGCTTTCCGCCGCGAACGGACTCGGCGGCGGCGCCGTGGAGGAGGATCGCCTCATCGCCGAAGAGCTCGACCTCGGCCTCCCGTGCTGCCAAGAAGTCCTCGACTCGCTGAGAAACTGCCGCGACCGGGTCACTACCTACTGACACGGGCCTAGCCTAGTAATCGACGGCGCGCGTAGAATCGTGCCACCGATCCAGCCCGAGGGGGATCTCATGCCACTCTCCGAACAGGAGCAGCGTCTGCTCGACGAGATGGAGCGCCATCTCATGCGCAATGACGCCGATGTCGTTTCGGCGTCCAGCGGTGGTGGTCTCTCGTATCGCAATGTCGTGTACGGCACGATCCTCGTGCTCGCGGGCATCGGTGCCCTCATCGTCGGTGTCGCAATGCAGCTGATCATCGTGGGTGTTCTCGGGTTCCTCGCGATGATCGCCGGAGTGATCGTCGCCGTTACGCCAGCCAAGCGCACAAGCGCAGAACCCCCGCGCGCTGATCAGCGTCAAGCGACGGCCCGCACGAACGCAAGCTTCATGGACCGTATGAACGAGCGCTGGGACCGCCGCCAGGAAGGTCGTTGACCGATCGAGGCTGAGCCCTCCACTGCGCTCCACCGCTTGACTCCACACCGCTCCACCGCCCTCTGACGGGCCACCGAACGCCGACCTCCGGGTCGGCGTTTCGTCGTTAACCGCCGGGTTCGGCATCCGGTCGACAGCGCCTTCCGGTGTCAGCTTTCGCTTCCTTTGGCGCGCCTGGACGCGCCGGGGGAGCACTATGACGTGAATGTGGTGACAAAGTGGAGGGAAGTGGAGTAAAGTGGCGAGCAACCTGGAGGGGCCGGACGAAGGGGGGTGACGCGGGATGCTGCTGGGGACTCACACTCCGAAGCTGGACGACAAAGGACGCGTCATCTTGCCGTCCAAGTTCCGTGACGATCTCGGCGCCGGCATCGTCGTGACGCGCGGGCAGGAGCGATGCCTCTACGTCTTCTCGGCTGAGGAGTTCGAGCGAGTCCACGACCGCATACGCGAGGCGCCGCTGACCAACAAGCAGGCACGTGACTTTCTGCGCATGTTCCTCTCGGGCGCCAGCGCTGAGACTCCCGACAGCCAGAACCGCATCACCATCCCGCCGCCACTGCGCGCCTACGCCGGGCTCGAGCGCGAGCTCGTCGTCACGGGTGTGGGCGCTCACGCCGAGATCTGGGATGCGCGGGCCTGGAACGACTACCTCGAAGGAAACGAAGCCACCTACTCAGAGATGGAGCAGGAGGTGATCCCTGGCCTGTTCTGACCCTCGGTTGTGATGCCCATCTGCGGGGCCCTGACGCACTTCCCCGGCGCCAGGTCTTCAGCGGGTGGGGATCAGAGCCCAGTGGTCCGGCCCGACATCATGGACCTGCGCGACATCCATACCCCCGTCCTCCTCGAGCGCTGCATCGAGTTGCTGACTCCCGCGCTCGGCGGCGAGAACCCCGTCGTGGTGGATGCGACGCTCGGAATGGGCGGGCACACCGAGGCGCTGCTGGAGCGGTTTCCGGCGCTGACGGTGATCGGGCTCGACCGCGACACCGACGCCCTGCGCGTCGCCTCCGAGCGTCTCGCCCGGTTCGGTGACCGCCTGATCCCGGTGCACACCGTCTACGACGGCATCGCCGGGGCGATCGAACGCTCCGGATTTACGCGCGTGGACGGCATCCTGTTCGATCTCGGTGTCTCGTCGCTGCAGCTGGATGTCGCGGACCGCGGTTTCGCCTACGCCCAGGATGCGCCGCTGGACATGCGGATGGACCAGTCCGGGGGAGTGACAGCCGCGACCGTCCTCGCGACGTACGGCGAGGGAGACCTGCGCCGGATCTTCGAGCGATACGGCGAAGAGAAGCTCGCCGGACGGTACGCCCGAGCCATCATCCAGGCGCGAACCGAACAGCCCATCGAGCGGTCTGCTCAGCTCGTCGACATCCTGCAGGCCGCGACTCCCGCTGCCCTCAAGAACGCCGGTCATCCCGCCAAGCGGGTGTTTCAAGCCCTGCGCATCGAGGTGAATGCGGAGCTTGCGGCCCTCGAGACGGCACTTCCCGCCGCGCTTGACGCGTTGACAGTCGGTGGCCGCCTCGTCGTCATGTCCTATCAGTCCCTCGAGGACCGCCTCGTCAAGCGCGTCCTCGCCCAGGCGGTCCGCTCGACAGCCCCCGCGGGCCTACCCGTGGAACTCCCCGAGCACGCCCCGCAGTTCCGTCTCATCGTCAAGGGCGCCGAAATGGCCTCCGACGACGAGAAGCTACGCAATCCCCGTGCCACGCCCGTGCGGCTGCGCGCGGCCGAACGAGTGAAGGATGCCGCATGAGCGCGGATCTGCTGGCAGCCCTTGATGAGTTCGCCCCGAGTGCTCGCCCGGTCGAGACACAAGCCCCGCGGCTGCGTCCGGTGGAGCAGACCGCAGCGTGGCGCCGTCCGCGCCTCGCCTACGGGATCGTCGCGGTCCTCGGAGCCGCGGCGATCGTCGCGGCCCAGATGGTGGTGTCGATCCTCACGACGCAAGACACGTACGCGATCTCGGCCCTCACCTCGCAGCAGCGACAGCTCACCTGGGACCGGCAGATCCTCTACGACGAGGTTGCAGGTCTCAGCTCGCCGCAGTACCTCGCGGCAAACGCGTCGGCCCTCGGTATGGTCATCAGCGAAGCGCCTACCTTCCTCCGTCTCTCGGACGGAGCGCTGGTGGGAGCCTCGCAGGCCGCAGGGTGGCAGTCATCGATCGACGCCGTCGGAAGGGGAGCAGTGGCAAACGCCCTCATCACCCAGACGCCACTGGTCACCGACCCCGCCGCGACCATCGAAGGAACTCCCGTCGAGGTCACGGACGAGACCGGTCAATCGGTTATCCCGCCCGCGCTCACCGACGGCCTGCCGACCCCCACGACACGATGACCGGACGCAGCACACGAAGCCCACGGCGCCGCACCGTCGTCGCCATGTTCGTTGTTCTGGCAGTCATCGGTGCTTTCGTCATCCGTCTTGTCGACATCCAGGTCGTCAATGCCAAGGAGCACATCGAACAGTCCCTGGAACTGGGGCTGTCGAGCTCGCAGGAGACATACGGAACCCGCGGTGCGATCGTCGACGAGAACGGCGCGACCCTTGCCGGCAGCATCGTGCTCTACGACGCGCAGCTCGATCCGAAACTCGTCGGCCCGATCGACCGTGAGATCGACGGCGAGGACGTCAAGGTTCCGTGGGAGACGATCTCAGCTGAGATCGGCGCCGTCACGGGTCAGAGCGCCGAAGAGATTCAGGCGATCGTCGCTGCCGCCCTCGCGGAGAACCCCGACAGTCGATACGCGATGCTCACGCGGGGCCTCACGACGGCGCAGTACCGCGAACTCGCGGATATGAAGATCCCGTATCTCGCGATGTTCCCGCACCCGGCGCGCACGTACCCCGACGGCGCGGTCGGCGGTAACCTCGTCGGCTTTGTGGGGTCCGATGGCACGGCGCTCGCTGGGCTGGAGTCCTCCCAGAACGGATGCCTCGCCTCGACCGACGGCGAGATTCGGTATCAGCGCGGCGGTGACGGCGTCATCATCCCCGGGACGATGACCGAGATACCCGCCATCGACGGGGGGACGCTGCAACTGACGATCAACCGTGACCTGCAGTGGTATCTGCAGCAACTGATCGCCGAGCAGACGCAGAACACCGGGGCGCTGAACGGCTCGATCTTCGTCGTCGAGGTCAAGACCGGTGCGATCCGTGCGGCAGCCGAGTACCCGACCGTCGACCCCAACGCTCCGACAGTCGTTGACGAGTCCGATCGCGCAAGCCGGATCTTCCGCAACACCTTCGAGCCGGGCTCGACGTTCAAGGCGCTCTCGGCAGCGATGCTCGTCGACTCAGGTACCGCGAACCCCTTCTCGGTGGTCCGCGTGCCCTTCCGCCAGACCTTCGACAACGGTGCGAGCGTTCGTGACGATCTTCCCCACCCGGACTACGACTACACCCTCAACGGCGTGCTCGTGAACTCGTCGAACGTCGGTATCTCCACGTTCGCCGGGATGATGAGCGACCAAGCTCGCTACGACTACCTCACGAGATTCGGGATCGGGCAGGGCACTGACGTCGACTTCCTCGGGGAAGCGAACGGGCTGGTTCGCGACCCGAGCCAGTGGGACAACCAGACGAAGTACAACACCTCCTACGGCCAGGGTTTGACGACCACGGTTCCGGAGCTGGCGAACGCCTACCAGGCGATCGCAAACGGCGGCCTGAAGCTGCCGCTTCGGCTGGTGGAGTCGTGCACTGCTGCTGATGGCACCGTGACCACCCCCGAGAACGGCGAGCCCACGCAGGTGATCAGTCCCGAGGCCGCCCGCCAGGTGACCGACATGCTCGAGAACGTCGCCACGAAGGGGTCGGTCTCTGAGAAGGTCGGCATCGCCGGATACCGGATCGCGCTCAAGACCGGAACCGCTGAGAAGGTCGATCCGGGCGCGGGGACGTACAAGGTCGGTTCGTACTTCACGACGATCGCGGGCTTCGCCCCCGCCGACGATCCCCAGTACGTCGTCGTGGTGACACTCGATGAGCCGACCACGATAAAGTCGTCTAGTGCCAACGCTCCGGCGTTCCGCGAGGCGATGACCCAGGTGCTCAAGACCTACCGAATCATGCCTTCGAACTCCGCCTCACCCGATCTCCCGACATTCGGCTGATCTCGACGGCACGCCTCCTGCGCATGATCAGTCTGACTCTGTCCCGAATCGCCGATGTCCTCGGCGGAACCCTCGTCCTCCGCGGCGCCGACTCCGCTGACACGGTGGTTTCGGGCACCGTCGACACCGACTCTCGACTGATCGGCCCCGGCGACATCTTCGTCGCCAAACCGGGCGAGCACGCTGACGGCCACGACTTCGTTGCCGCCGCGATCGAGCGGGGTGCGGTGCTCGCCATCGTCGAGCGACCGCTGGATGCCGCCATCACCCAGATCGTGGTGCCGGGGGCTGTGCATGCCCTGGCAGACCTCGCCCGCTTCGTTGTGGGCGAGGTGCGGGCACGCGGTGCCCTTCGGATCGTCGGGATCACCGGCTCGAACGGCAAGACGACGACGAAAAACATGATGGCGCGCATCCTCGAGGCCGAGGATGAGACCGTAGCGCCGCAGGCATCCTTCAACAACGAAGTCGGTGCGCCGCTGACGATGCTCCGGATCACCGAACGAACCCGCTATCTCGTCAGCGAGTTCGGCGCCAGTGCACCGGGAGAGATGGCGCGTCTTGCCGGTCTCGTCCACCCCGACATCGGGGTCGTCCTCATGGTCGGGATGGCGCACGCCGGCGGGTTCGGCGGCATCGAGTCGACCTTCGTCGAGAAGTCGCAGTTGATCCACGCCGTCCGGCCCGGGGGCGTGGCAGTGCTGAACGCGGATGACCCGCGCGTGGCAGCGATGGCCGGTATCGCCACCGAACGCGGCGCGACAGTCCGTTGGTTCGGGCGAGGCTCGGCAGCGGATGTGCGGGCCGAGGACGTGGAGGTCACGCCCGAGGGAACGCGATTCCGTGCCGTCATCGACGGCGACGAGTTTCCGGTCGTTCTGCGCGTGCTCGGCGAGCACCACGTCATGAATGCGCTGGCCGCGATTGCTGCGGCGACAAGTCTCGGCATCCGTCCCGAAGCCTGCATCGAGCGGCTCCAGGCGATGGAGTTGGCAGAGCGGTGGCGGATGCAGCCGATGGGCTCGGAGCGCGTGCGCATCATCAACGATGCTTACAACGCGAGTCCGGACTCCATGGCCGCAGCGCTTCGCACTCTCGCGCAGATCACTGCGCCCGATCAGCGCACTGTCGCCGTTCTCGGCGCGATGAGCGAACTCGGCGAGTACGCGGGGGAGGAGCACGACCGCGTCGGTCTTCTCGCGGTGCGGCTGCGCATCCAACGGATCGTCGTCATCGGCTCTGCTGCGCGCCGGCTTTACCTCTCGGCGATCAGCGAGGGGTCGTGGGATGGCGAGGCAGTCTTCTTCGAGACAGCTGACGAAGCGTACGACTACCTGATGTCCGAGCTGCGTGAGGGTGATCGGGTGCTCGTGAAATCGTCCAACTCCGCGGGCCTCCGGCACCTCGGCGACCGTCTGGGAGAATCCTTCTCGTGAGATCCCTCCTGATGGCGTCGGCGATCGCCCTGTCGTTCTCGCTCTTTCTCACACCCGTCTTCCTGCGCTTGTTCCGCCGGTGGGGATGGGGCCAGGTCATCCGTACCCCCGACGCGGGAAACAACCCTCAGCACGAACTCAAGCGCGGTACACCCACGATGGGTGGCGTCATCTTCGTCGGGGGGACGACGATCGCGTACCTGATCGGAACCTACGCCGGCGGCAACCCGCCCACGATCTCGGGTTTCCTCGTGCTCTGGATGATGGTGGGCTTCGCGCTCGTCGGCTTCATCGACGACTACATGAAGCTGCGCAGCCAGCGAAGCCTCGGTCTGTCGGGTTGGCGCAAGATCGTCGGTCAGGTGATCGTCATCGTGCCGTGGGCGCTCGTCGCACTTCAGTTCCCGGATGCCCAGGGCCAGACCCCCGCGACGGCCTACGTTTCGGTCTTCCGCGACATCTCGGTGCTGAACTTCCTGGCGTTGCCGGTTGCGATCGGCATCCTGCTCTACATCGCCTGGATCAGTTTCATCGGCGTCGCCTGGTCCAACAGCACGAACGTCACCGACGGCCTCGACGGCCTGGCCACCGGTGTGGGTGTGTTCACGATCGGAGCGATGAGCCTGACGACGTTCTGGCAGTTCCAGCAGCGCTGCGACGGCGCAGACCTCGTGGCCGCCTACCAGCAGGCCTGCTACCAGACGAGGGACCCGCTCGACCTGACGATCATCGCGGCGACCTTCGCTGCCTCTCTGGTCGGGTTCCTATGGTGGAATGCGCCGAAGGCTCAGGTGTTCATGGGGGATGTCGGGTCGATGGCGATCGGTGGCGTGATCGCCGCGGTCTCGATCCTCTCTCACACCGAGATCCTCACGGTCCTCACCGCCGGGGCGTTCATCATCGGATCGGGTTCGGTCATCCTGCAGCGGATCTATTTCAAGCTCACCCGCGGCAAACGTCTGTTCCTCATGAGCCCCTTCCACCACCATCTCGAGATGCGCGGGTGGTCGGAGACCAACATCGTCATCAGGATGTGGATCATCGCCGCGGGACTGGCAGTCACCGGCGTCGGCTTCTTCTACGTTGAATGGCTCGCGCGCACATGACCGGTGAATCCTCCCGGCTGGATGGACTGACCAGCTGGCACGCCGACTGGCGCGGCCTGCGGGTTGCCGTCTTCGGCCTCTCGGTGACCGGCTTCTCGGTGGCCGACACGCTGGCAGAACTCGGCGCGGAGGTTCTCGTTCTCGCCGAATCCGCCGACCCGGCCTATGAGCGCCTGCTACCCGTCATCGGGGTGCGGTCATCGATGGGGTCGCTCAGCACGCCGCCCGCCGAGCTCGTGGACTTCGCTCCCGAGGTCGTGATCGCCTCGCCCGGCTTCAGCCCGACGCACCCGCTCGTGCGCTGGACGCTCGAAAGCGGCATCCCGCTGTGGGGAGACATCGAGCTCGCGTGGCGCGTGCGCGACAAGGTAGTCCGCCCCGGCGGCGCTCCCGCCGACTGGGTGCTGATCACCGGCACCAACGGAAAGACGACAACCACGGGCCTTGCCGCCACGATGATGGTGGCAGGGGGTCTCCGGGCAGTCCCGTGCGGAAACATCGGCACGCCGATCCTGGATGCCGTCCGTGATCCGTCGGGCTTCGACGTCCTCGTCGTGGAACTGTCCAGCCACCAGCTCTGGTACCTCAGCCTGCAGTCCTCGCCGGAACCGGTTTCGCCGCACGCTGCGGTCTGTCTGAACCTCGCCGACGACCACCTCGAATGGCATGGATCCTTCGAGGCGTATCGCGACGCGAAGGCGCAGGTGTACAACCACACCCGCGTCGCCTGCGTCTACAACAAGGCCGACCTCGCGACGCGCGAGATGGTCGAAGAAGCCGATGTCATCGAGGGAGCGCGAGCGATCGGGTTCGACCTCGGCGTTCCCGGTCCGAGCGACCTCGGCGTGGTCGACGGCATCGTCGTGGACCGCGCGTTCCTTGTCGAGCGGCGCACCAGCGCTCTCGAACTCACGACGATCGACGAGCTTCGAGAGCTCGGCCTCGCGGCCCCACACGTCGTTGCCAACATCCTTGCTGCCAGTGCGCTGGCCCGTTCGCTCGACGTACCGCCCGAGGCCATAGCCACTGCACTGCGCGAGTTCCGGCTGGACCCCCACCGGATGGAGATCGTTGCGACAGTCGCCGGTGTCACGTGGGTGGATGACTCGAAGGCGACCAACCCGCACGCTGCGGCATCCTCGCTTGCCGCCTACCCCGGATCGATCTGGATCGTGGGGGGACTGCTCAAGGGCGTCGACATCACCACGCTCGTCTCGACGCGGGGGCGTCTGGCAAAGGCAGCGATCGTGATCGGTGACCAGCGCGATGCCGTTCGGGCGGCGTTCGAGCGACACGCGCCCGACGTTCCGCTGCACGAGGTCATTGCCGATGAGACTGGGGACGTCATGGCGCAGGTCGTAGACCTGGCGATCGGACTCGTGGCCGAGGGGGATGTCGTCCTCCTCGCACCGGCCGCGGCATCCTTCGACCAGTTCGCCTCCTACGCGGATCGCGGTGAGAAGTTCGCTGCGGCGGTCAGGCAGCGAGTGGGAAGGGGCGAACATGGCGACACCGACGCCGATCCGTCCGCTCCCGCAGGAGCCTGACGAGCCGACGCCCAAGCGCGGGCTTGCTGCCCGCGTCTCTCTCGGATCGCTGTTCCGCCCGGTTGCCGGTGAGTTTCTGCTCATCTCATCCACGGCAGTCCTGCTGACGATCTTCGGTCTCGTGATGGTGCTCTCGGCCACCAGCGCAACGGCGACCGCGGCGGGTCAGGCTCCGTACGATGCGGTCATCAAGCAGGCGGTGTTCGCCGCGATCGGCCTGCCGCTCATGTTCATCGCGAGCCGACTGCCAGTGAGCTTCTGGAAGCGGATCGCGTGGCCCGCGCTGATCGTCACCACCGCCTTCCAGCTCCTCGTGTTCACGCCCCTCGGCGTCGAGGATGGCGGAAACCGAAACTGGATCCTCATCGCTGGCATTCAGGCTCAGCCCTCGGAGTTTCTGAAACTCGCGCTGGCCCTCTGGCTCGGCTTCATCCTGTACCGAAAGCGCACGCTGCTCGGCGACTGGCGGCACGTCTTCATCCCGGTGGTGCCGGTGGCCGCCGCCGTGATCGCGACGGTTCTGGCCGGGCACGATCTCGGAACGGCGATGGTGCTGTTCCTGCTCGCCCTCGGCGCCCTTTTCTTCTCCGGTGTGAAGCTGCGGGTGTTCGTCATCCCGCTGTTGCTGGCGATCGTGGCAGTCACGGCGCTGGCGGTCACGAGCCCGAACCGCATGGAGCGCATCCTCAGCGTCTTCAACACCGACTGCACCGCCGATTACCTCAGCACCTGCTACCAGCCGCTGCACGGTATCTGGGGACTGGCCGGCGGCGGCATTTTCGGCCTCGGACTTGGGAACTCGAAAGAGAAGTACGAGTGGCTGCCCGCGGCATCCAGCGACTACATCTTCGCCATCGTCGGTGAAGAGCTCGGCCTCATCGGCGCGATCGTCGTGCTCGGGCTGTTCGCGATCTACGCGATCGGCGCTTTCCACATCATCCGCAAGACCGACGACACCTTCGTGCGGATCGTTGCCGGCGCGATCACCGTATGGATCGTCGGTCAGGCGCTCATCAACATCGGCGTCGTGCTGCGGCTGTTCCCGCCGCTCGGTGTCCCCTTACCGTTCATGTCTCAGGGTGGCACGTCGCTGGTGTCGGTGCTCGTTGCGACCGGGGTTCTGCTGGCGTTCGCCCGGACGATTCCGGTGACCGCGAGGCCAGCGCCCCGGTCGGCCGCTCGCCGCTGAGGTCGCCGCCCGCAGCTATTCGGCGGGGCGAGATAGGGTCGGACGGTGACGACCTACTTGCTGGCCGGCGGCGGGACCGCCGGGCATGTGAACCCCCTGTTGGCCGTTGCTGATGGGCTGCGCGCTCGGGGCACGGGTGCCGATGTGCGCGTCCTCGGGACCGCGGAGGGGCTGGAGTCGCGGCTGGTACCGCAGCGGGGCTACGAGCTTCTTGTCGTCGACAAGGTGCCGTTTCCACGGCGACCCGATCGTGCTGCCGCAGCGTTTCCGAGCCGGTTCCGCCGCGCGGTGGCCCAGGTGCGGGCACACATTGCGACACACGAGGTGGATGTCGTCGTCGGGTTCGGTGGCTACGCGTCGGCCCCCGCGTACGTTGCAGCCCGGCGCGCCGGCATCCCGTTCGTCGTCCACGAGGCTAACGCCCGGCCGGGACTTGCCAACCGCCTCGGTGCCCGCCGAGCCGCTGGTGTCGGTGTCGCTTTCGAGGGCACGCCGCTTCCCCGGGCCCGGTTGGTCGGGATGCCCCTGCGCCGCGAGATCGAGGACCTCGATCGTGCGGCGCGTCGCGCCGAGGCTGCTGCTCACTTCGACCTGAGTCCGGAAGCGCCGACCCTGTTGGTCTTCGGCGGGTCGCTGGGAGCGCTGCGGCTGAACACCGCGATCGCAGGCTCGTGGCGCGACGTGCTGGATGCCGGGTGGCAGCTGCTCCACGTCACCGGTGATCGCTCCGATCTCGAGGACCCGGGGGAGCCGGGATACGCCCTCCGTCGCTACGTCGACCGCATGGACCTCGCTTTCGCGGCGTGCGACTTCATCGTCTCGAGGTCGGGGGCTGCCACGGTGAGCGAGATCAGCGCGCTCGGAATCCCCGCCGTCTACGTGCCCTATGCCGTGGGCAACGGGGAGCAGGCGCTGAACGCTGCCTCCGCAGTGGCGCATGGCGCTGCGATCCTGATCCCCGATGCGGATTTCACCCCGGAGACGGTCCGGGACCGCATCCTGCCCCTGCTGACGGATGCCGACGAGCGGGCGGGTATGGCCGAGAAGGCCGCGGAGATCGGCATCCGCACCGGCACCGAGAATCTCATCGCGATGATCGACGAGGCCCTCGCCTAACCGTCGGCGCGCACGGTTGCCACCTCAGGCGGGGAGTTCGTCGGTTCGGTGGTCTTCAGCGCTGCGATCACGGCCGCGATGGCCTGATCGGTGTCGACGCGCAGGCCACGGACCTGCTCGGCGAAGGCTGCGGCAGCTCGCTGAATCTGGCCGAGCGCGGCGTTCTCGTCGACGGACACGAACGTGCCGTAACGGCCGCGCGTTTCAATGAGGCCCGTGGTCTCGAGCTCCCGGTAGGCCCGAGCCACCGTGCCCGGCGCAAGTCCAAGGTCGCCGGCGAGTCGGCGCACTGTCGGCAGCCGAGAGCCTGGCGGCAGCTCACCGCTCGCTATCGCCGCAACGTACTGCGCGCGCAGCTGCTCGAACGGAGGTGTGGGCGAGGCGGGGTCGATGACGATCATGCGCCTTCTCCCCGGGCAAGCTCGACCGACGGGCTCGCGAATCGCCGACTTTGCGGGCGCAACGCGGCCGGATATCGTGACGCTGCCATCTTCCCGAGCCCCAGCGAGTACGTCACCTGCGCTGCGGCGATCAACACCGGAGTCCATGGGCTCATCAGCGTCGACAACTCCGGGCGTGTGGCGGCAATCGGGGTCAGGGTGAGCGTTCCCGCAGCGATTCCCAGCGGTAGTGCTGCGGCCATTGTTGCGGCGCTGCGCAGTGACCACAGCGCGTCCGCGCGGAACAGGTCGTCCCACGCCAGCTGGAGGTCATCGCTGGCGACCTGCGGCTGGGATAGCACGATCCGCTCCATCACGCGCATCACGACGAAAACGATGATCGCGAAGACAAGAAGCCCGGCGCACCACAGCACGGTTTCGGTCGCGATGCGGCTGGGCTGCACCAAACGCCACGCGAGGACAGCGGCCACGCCCACAGACGCAGTTCCGGGGGCTATGGGGGCCAGAACACGCCGCCAGGGCTGACGCAGGTAGTTCTCGCCGGTTCCGAACGGTAGCTTCACGACTCGCTCGTATCGCGCGGCTTGTTGCGCGCTCAGGTCGTGCCGTCGGCTTCTGATCAGGTAGATGATCGGCACCAGGGCGAGCGCGCACAAGATCGCGGCGGTGAACCAGACCATGCCGAACTCGAAAGACATGTCTCTTTTGTATCAATATTGTCGCAATGTGTCGATACAGTTCCATGAGGTTCAAGCCAGCTCGACCTGCATGTGCTGCGGCACCGGTGCGCTCACCCGCAGGCATACCAACACGATCGCGACGATCGGCGTCAGGATGCCGAGAACAGCCGCAAGGATCTGCCCCATGATCGGCAACGCCACCGCGACGATGAGGCTGACCGCCAGGGCGAGGGATCGGTTTCGCCACGAGGCGGCCCACACGAGCCAGACGATCGCGGCAGCCGGAAGAAGCCAGACGACGGCGCCTATCGGGCGAGGGTTGCCAGACGGGAGTATGGTTCCCCATCCGGTCACGACGAGCACAAGCGTGAGCGCACCCAGCGTTGTGGCCCCCCACACTGATCTTTGCTGCGTCGCGGTCCGCCGCGGCGCGCGGAGGGCGAGCGCGAGGATCACCAGGATGCCGCATCCGGCTGACGCGCGCATGCCGACGAGCATCGCTTCGGTGCCGTCGAGGCTCGTGTACAGAGACCCTGTCACCGCGAAGGTGATCGACAGCAGCGACGTAATGATGGCGGCAACGGCAAGCGCACGCGCAGCGCGTCGCCGTCCGACCCGGCCCGCATGCGAGTCGACAGCAGAGGCTGTCGCACTGCTGCGCTCCCGGTGCCCGGGCCAGACGAGGGCGACGATCACGACCGCCGCGGCAGAGACGAGGAATGTCGTGATCGGTGACATGAGCATGACGGCCGCGAGGGGAAGCGACAGCGCGGCGCCGATGATACTCGTCCCGACGATCAGGACCCGCATCCCGCGGCGACGCGCGAGCCGGTCGCTGACCGCCACGACCACTGCACATGCGGCTGCTGTCGATCCGAGTGCGATGAAGGCGGGGAACAGGGCCGAGAAGAGGGAGCGAGGGTCGCCGGCGTCCGCCTCATCGAACCCGACGCTCCAGGACGTGAAGGCGAGCGCGGCGCCCGTTGTCGCGATCATGGAAATGCCGAGCGCGACCAGCGTGCGGATCGGATCGAGATGAAGACGATGCCGGGCACTGGCGAGGGCTACCGTCCACCACAGAGCCGGGACCAGCCCGACCTGAGTCACGAGAATCGTCGTGAACAGCCAGGGGGCAGCGTAGGTGAGCCCGAGCTGGCCAGCTGCCGCAACGAGAGCTGACACGGCCAGCGCGGCAGCGCCGGCCACGCGCGCGGGGGTGGCGTCGAGGCGGGTGCCCAGGCCCGCCAGCGCTGCTGCCATTCGTTCACCGCGCGATGGCGCGCTCAGCCCGCCCGCTTCGGCGGCATCCATAGCTGTGCCCACGAATACCGCGGCATTCGCGTCGCGCCACCAGCGCGGGTACCAGCGGACGAGGCGCTCGAAGCGGTCTCGGTCGAGACTCATGCCAGCGCGCTCCGCGGATGAGCGGGGCGCGGTCTCGCACCGCCGCCCGCTGCGGTGCCCAGCGCCCGGCGGGCGGCGGCGACCCGCTGCTCGAGCTCGGCGGTTTCGCTCTCGAGCTGCGCAACGCCCTGGGATGTCAGGCGAAAGTAGCGGCGCGCGCGCCCATCCACGATCTGTTCGCCCGACTCCTCGACAGCGCCGCTCGCGGTCAGGCGATCGAGCGTCGCATAGAGGGTCGCGGTCTTGAGGGACGCCGCGCCGCCGGATGCCTCGAACACGCTCCGGAGGATGCCGTAGCCGTGCTGCGGTCCGTTCGCGAGCGCCGTCAGAATCCAGAAGGTCGTGTCAGGTCGCGCGGTAGCCATGACCCCGAGCATATTCCCGATCATGGAATATCGATACGGTGAGCCTGCGATAGGCCGCGTGCCGAAGGAGTTCCTCAGCGACGCCGACCTAGGATTGTCGGGTCATGATCAGACCCGACCTCAGCCTCCCGATCCCCGAGACCATCGAGGCAGCGCACTTCATCGGTATCGGCGGCTCGGGGATGTCGGGCCTGGCGGGCATGTTCCTGGATCGCGGCATCCGCGTCTCGGGATCCGACCGCGCCGACAGTGCGGCACTCCAGGCCCTCGCTGCCCGAGGAGCGCGTGTCCACGTCGGGCACGACGCCGCGCATTTGCAGGATGCCGACACTGTCATCCACACCGGGGCGATCTGGCCCGAAAACCCTGAGTTCGTCACGGCGAAGGAACGGGGACTGCCCGTCATCCATCGCTCTCAAGCGCTCTACTGGCTGATCGGCCGCCGCCCGCTGGTCTCGGTTGCGGGAGCGCACGGCAAGACGACCTCGACGGGGATGATCGTCACGGCGCTGCGTGCGCTCGGTGCCGACCCGAGTTTCGTCAACGGGGGAGTCATTGCCGATCTCGGTGTCTCCAGCGGCACCGGTGCTGACGATCTGTTCGTCATCGAAGCAGACGAGTCCGACGGCACGTTCCTTCTCTACGACACGGCTGTCGCGCTGATCACGAACATCGACCCCGACCACCTGGACCACTGGGGCAGCCGGGAAGCCTTCGATGCCGCGTTCGCGAGCTTTGCGAACAAGGCGCGCGAGGCCGTCGTCCTGTCGTCGGACGACGAGGGCGCGCGTCGGATCCTTCCTCACCTCACCCACCCGCGCGTCATGACCTTCGGAAAGGCGGAAGATGCCGATGTGCGCGTGCACGGCATCCGCACCGACGGACCTGTGTCGTTCGAGCTCACCCACGCGGGGCAAACGGTCTCGGCCGCGCTGGCGATTCCCGGAGAGCACAACGCGGTCAACGCGGCCGGAGCCGTGGCTGTGCTCCTGACCCTGGGGCATGCCTTTTCCGATGCCGTGAAGGCCGTCGAGGCGTTCGCCGGAACGGTGCGTCGCTTCGAACTCCACGGGATCGTGCGCGGCGTCAGAGTCTACGACGACTACGCACATCATCCGACGGAGGTCGCCGCAGCCCTGGCCGCGGCCCGCACCGTCGTCGGCGATGGACGCATCATCGCGCTGCACCAGCCGCACACCTACTCCCGGACGCAACACATGGCCGCGGAATTCGCCGAGGTGCTCGAGAGCCACGCTGACCACACCGTCGTGCTCGATGTGTACGGCGCGCGCGAGGACCCGATCCCGGGGGTCACCGGCGAACTCGTGTCGAGCAGGTTCACGGATGCCGAACGCGTCCACTTCGAGCCGGACTGGGCGGCCGCAGCTGCCTACACGGCATCGATCGCGCGGGACGGGGACTACATCATCACTCTCGGCTGTGGAAACGTCTACCTCATCATTCCCGACGTGCTCGCCGCGCTCGGCCAGCAGGGCGCACCGGCGGAGTAGCGGTGCGCCGGCCGACTCCGCTCCCGCCCTCCGGGGCCCCGTCGGGCGCTGACGACGAATCCTCGTTGCGCACCCCATCCGGCGGAGACGGCAGACGGGGCGTCTCACCCGAGCAACGCGGAGCTGCCCCCACGGACCGGTGGGCTGAATCGGCATCGGTTCCCGTCGAGAACGCCCCGACGGAGCCGATCGACCTCACCGGAATCACCGCTCCCGCACCGGTCTGGCCCCTCCCGACCGATGCCGGCACCGGCTCGAGCGCTCGGGATGCCGCCTCCGTCCTTCCCGGCGTTCCGACCTGGGCGCTCGGCGCAGACGAGGCCGGAGCAACCGAGCCGCTCGCGGAAGATGCAGCTGCGCCCGGCTCTGACGGTTCGTCGCCGGTGGGTATGCGCGAGGTGTGGCGCGCTGCGCGTGCGCGGCGGCGCGCGCTCAAGTCCGAGGTGCGGCGGTTCACCGTCAGGGCCCGTCGCCGTCGCGCGATCTGGCTCGGGTCCATCGCGGCAGTCGTGCTCGTAGCGCTCGGCAGCGTCGGGGCGGCGTACAGCCCGCTGTTCGCTGTCGAGACGATCACGGTAGCGGGCGCTGAGCAGCTGGACACCGCAGCGGTATCCGACGCGTTGTCGTCACAGCTGGGCACGCCACTGCCACTTGTGGACGAGAGCGCCATCAAAGCGGCGCTGGTCGCGTTCCCGCTCGTCGAGTCGTACACCGTCGAGGCCCGGCCTCCGCATGATCTGATCGTGCGCGTCGTCGAACGCACCCCGATCGGGGTCATCGCCTCACCTGCCGGGTTCACCCTCGTGGATGCCGCCGGCGTCGCGCTCTCGACGACACAGACCCCGGCTCCCGGCAGACCCGTGCTGGAGATCACCGGTGGAACGGCATCCGAAGCATTCGAGGCGGTCGGGCACGTGCTGCGGTCGCTTCCCGACACGATCATGTCGCAGGTGACCGCGGCGTCGGCGACGACCCCCAACGACGTGACCCTCACCCTCGGTGGAACCGGCACCGAGATCGTCTGGGGCAACGCTGACGAGTCCTCGAACAAGTCGGTGGCGCTGGCTGCGGCGATGCAATCGCGCCCGCCGGACACGGTCTCGCGTTACGACGTCTCGTCGCCGTCAGCCGTCGTCATCCAGTGATCCGCTGAGCCCACCGGGCCGAGCGGGTGCACGAAAAGAACGGGATGTGCGACACGCCCCCGCAAGCGCGCGGAATCGGGGGAGTCGACGCTTAGCTTCGTGTCTAGGAAATACATACCCAGCAATACTTTATACCTCCAGTTGAGGTTGAAGGTTGCAGGACACGAGCACAGGAGTCGGCATGAGCCAGAACCAGAACTACCTTGCAGTCATCAAGGTGGTCGGCGTCGGCGGCGGAGGCGTCAACGCCGTCAACCGGATGATCGAGCTCGGCCTGCGCGGGGTCGAGTTCATCGCCGTCAACACTGACGCCCAGGCATTGCTGATGAGCGACGCCGACGTCAAGCTCGACGTCGGGCGCGAACTCACCCGAGGGCTGGGTGCCGGCGCCGACCCCGAGGTGGGTCGCCGCGCCGCAGAGGACCACACCGAAGAGATCGAAGAGGCGCTCCGCGGCGCCGACATGGTGTTCGTCACCGCCGGTGAGGGTGGCGGCACCGGTACGGGCGGTGCGCCCGTCGTCGCAAAGATCGCGAAGTCGATCGGCGCGCTCACGATCGGTGTGGTGACCAAGCCGTTCTCGTTCGAAGGTCGCCGCCGCCAGAGCCAGGCCGAGTCGGGAGTGGCGCGCCTGAAAGAAGAGGTCGACACCCTCATCGTGGTGCCCAACGACCGGCTGCTGGAGATCAGCGACCGCGGGATCTCGATGATCGAGGCTTTCGCCACCGCGGACCAGGTGCTGCTGGCCGGTGTCCAGGGCATCACCGACCTCATCACGACGCCCGGACTCATCAACCTCGACTTCGCCGACGTGAAATCCGTCATGCAGGGGGCGGGCTCAGCGCTCATGGGAATCGGCTCGGCACGCGGTGCGGACCGGGCGATCAAGGCTGCAGAGCTTGCTGTCGAGTCGCCGCTGCTGGAGGCATCCATCGAGGGTGCGCACGGTGTGCTGCTGTCGATTCAAGGTGGCTCCAACCTCGGCATCTTCGAGATCAACGACGCCGCCCAGCTGGTGAAGGAAGCCGCCCACCCTGAGGCGAACATCATCTTCGGTACCGTCATCGACGACACGCTCGGTGACGAGGTGCGCGTCACGGTGATCGCCGCCGGGTTCGACGGTGGCGAGCCGCAAGCGCGTCCGGATGCCACCCCGGTGGTCCGTCGCGAGCCCGTCGAGCAGCGTGCAGCCGCAGACTCCGAAGACGAGCCGCAGCGTCCTGAGCAACTGGCTCCGGTGCCCTCGATCTCGGATGCAGCCTTCGATTCGGCGTTCGGGGACGACGACCTCGACATCCCCGACTTCCTGAAGTGACCGCATCCGCGCCGGCGAGGGTGCGCGGCTCGAGGCGGCAGTTGTGACTGAGTCGGACGCGCAGCTCGCGGATCGTCTGGCGTCGATCGACGATCGTATCGCTGCTGCTGCGCGGCAAGCGGGGCGTTCGCCTGAAGACATCACTCGTATCGTCGTGACGAAGTTCCATCCGGCGTCGCTGGTCGAGGAGCTTTATGGCCTCGGCGTGCGCGACGTCGGCGAGAACCGGGTTCAGGAAGTACTCGAGAAGGTCGTCGGGGTCGGGGATCTGTCCGACCTGCGGTGGCATTTCGTCGGTCAGCTGCAGACCAACAAGGCGCGGGCGGTGCGTCGCGTGGCCTCGGTCATCCACTCGCTCGACCGCCCGAAGCTCGCCGATGCGCTGGATGCCGAGGCCGAGGTGCGCCTGGACGTCCTGATCCAGGTGAACCTCACCGACGACCCCGGGCGCGGGGGAGTCGCCCCGGAGAGTCTTTCGGCGCTCGCCGAGCACGCCGCCGGGTGTCTCGGACTGAGGGTCCGGGGAGTCATGGCTGTCGCCCCCCTGGGCGAAGAACCTGCCGCAGCCTTCGAACGGCTCGCCGGCCACGCGCACACCGTGCGCCGTGTCTTCCCGGACGCCACCTGGATCTCGGCCGGGATGACCGGCGATTTCGAAGCTGCAATTCACGCCGGCGCGACACACCTGCGCATCGGCACGGCAATCACGGGTCCGCGCCCTGTGCGCGGTTAACCTCGGAGCAGACGAGCAAACGGAGGATGCGATGTCGAACCCCTTGAAGAAGACCATGGTCTACCTGGGCCTCGCCGACGAGGAAGAGGTCTACGACGAGACGCCAGCGCCTGCGCCCACGCGCAAGTCTGCCGCGGCATCCGTCGAGAAGGCCGCCCCGGTCACGCCGATTCACCGTCCGGCGGTGGTTCGTCAGCCCGCAGTCGGCGCTCTCAACGAGATCGTCACGGTGCACCCCAAGCAGTACCGCGACGCGCAGGTGATCGCCGAAAGCTTCCGCGAGGGCGTTCCCGTGATCATCAACCTCTCGCAGATGAGCGACGCCGACGCGCGTCGTCTCATCGACTTCGCGAGCGGCCTGTCGCTTGGCCTGTACGGCCGCATCGAGCGCGTGACGAGCAAGGTTTTCCTGCTCTCACCCGAGAATGTTGCGGTGTCGGGTGAGGGTGCCGTGGCGCAAGCGGATCCGGAGGCGGTTCCTTTCCCGCAGACTTGATACGTGAACGTCATCCAGATCGTTGCCGGAATCCTCAACGCGGCAGTCCTGATCTACATTCTCGTGCTGCTGGCCCGACTCGTCTTCGAGTGGATCCCCGTCTTCGACCGTGAGTGGCGTCCTCGTGGCGCGATGCTCGTTGTCGCCGAAGGTGTGTACACCGCGACGGACCCTCCGATCCGTTTCCTCCGTCGTTTCATCCCCCCGTTGCGAATCGGCAGCATCGCCATCGACTTCGCGTTCGCGCTCACGATGCTCTCGTGCTTCATCCTCCTGTCGGTGACACGCGCCTTCGCAGGATGAATCCACCCACGACTATGCTTTGCTGTTATCAACCGTCCACAACCGCGTGCCGGAAGGCGCGATCGGCCAGCGGCCGGGCGAACGAAAGAGGGAAGAAATGCCACTGACTCCGGATGACGTCGTCACCAAGCAGTTCCAGCACGTCCGGTTCAAGGAAGGGTTCGACCCCGACGAGGTCGATGACTTCCTCGACGAGATCGTCGTCGAGTGGCGTAAAGCCCTGGCCGAGAACGAAGAGCTCAAGGCACGCATCGCCGAACTCGAGTCCGGCGCGCCCGCGGCCCCCGCGGCACCGGCAGAGGCGCCCGCCGAAGAGGCAGCCCCCGCTCCCGCCCCGGCTGCTCCGGCCAGCACGCCGCTTCCGACCCAGGCAAGCGCCGGCCTGCTCGAGCTCGCGCAGCGTCTGCACGACGAGCACGTCGCCGAAGGCCAGGCGCGCCACGACCAGCTCATCGCCGAGGCCCAGGCTCAGGCTGCCTCGATCATCTCCGACGCTGAGACTCGCGGACGCGACGAGATCGCTCGCATGGAGGCCAAGAAGGCCGAACTGGATGCCCGCATCGGCGAACTGCGTGAGTTCGAGCGCGACTACCGCTCGCAGCTGCGCAACTTCATCGAAGGTCACCTGAAGGACCTCGACTCCTCTTCGACCGACAGCGCGTCGGTCGCGAACATCACGAACTGAGGACGCTCTTGGCGTCCCGGCCACCTCTGCGTCACGCGGCGGCCGGCATCACGATTGCGCTGCTCGCAATCCTGGTGCTGGCCGTCGACCAGTTCACGAAGTACCTCGCGCTGACCAACCTCCCGCTGCAGGAGTCGGTTCCCGTCGTGGGTGAGTTCTTGCAGTTCTACCTCGTCAAGAACCCCGGTGCCGCTTTTTCGCTCGGTGAGGGGTACACCTGGATCTTCACCATCGCC
>NZ_DBHD01000140.1:0-3117 GCF_002296025.1 Microbacterium sp. UBA837 | reverse complement strand
AAGGGCGAGGTCATCGCCTCGACCTTCGACCGTCCCGCCGAAGACCACACGACCGTTGCCGAGCTCGCCATCGAGCGCGCCAAGCGCCTCGTTGAGCTCGGCCGTGACGTCGTCGTGCTGCTGGACTCGATCACCCGCCTCGGCCGCGCCTACAACATCTCGGCGCCGACCTCTGGGCGCGTCCTCACCGGCGGTGTCGACGCTTCGGCGCTCTACCCGCCGAAGCGCTTCTTCGGCGCCGCGCGCAACATCGAGAACGGAGGATCGCTCACGATCCTCGCGACGGCGTTGGTTGAAACCGGCTCCAAGATGGACGAGGTGATCTTCGAGGAGTTCAAGGGCACCGGCAATAGCGAACTGCGCCTGAACCGCCAGCTTGCCGACAAGCGCATCTTCCCCGCGGTGGATGTCAACGCGTCGAGCACGCGCCGCGAAGAGATGCTGCTCTCGCCCGATGAGGTCAAGATCACCTGGAAGCTCCGTCGCGCTCTCGCGGGCCTGGACCCCCAGCAGGCGCTCGAGGTCGTGCTCGGCAAGCTCAAGGAAACCCAGTCCAACGTCGAGTTCCTCGTGCAGATGCAGAAGTCGATTCCGGCGCCGACCTCCAACGGTCACGGCGCTGGCGGACACGGTCACGGGCACGAGAACAGCATCCGCTGACCCGGCGGCATCGAGATGGCCGAGCCGGCGATGTTCGACTCCGTCCGTGCGCTGATCGACGAGCACCGCGAGGTGCAGATTGAGCTGTCCGATCCGGCGGTGCACGCGGACCCCGCCCGCGCAAAGCGGGTCAATAGGCGGTACGCGGAATTGAGTCGGATCGTCGCTGCCCACGATGCGTGGGTGGCGGCATCCGACGACCTTGTCGCTGCCCGCGACCTCGCGCGCGAAGACGACGCCTTCGCCGAAGAGGTCCCGGCCCTCGAAGAGCGCCTCGCCGACACCCAGGAACGGCTCCGACGGCTCCTGATTCCGCGCGACCCGGATGACGCGCGCGACGTGATCATGGAGATCAAGCAGGGCGAAGGCGGCGCAGAGAGCGCCCTGTTCGCCGCTGATCTGCTGCGGATGTACCTGCAGTATGCCGCTTCGAAGGGGTGGAAGACCGAACTGCTCGAGCGCAACGAGTCAGACCTCGGCGGGTTCAAGGACGTCCAGGTCGCCATCAAGGGCTCCTCGAGCGATCCGGCGCAGGGAGTGTGGGCCCACCTGAAGTACGAGGGGGGTGTGCATCGCGTCCAGCGCGTTCCCGCCACCGAGTCACAGGGGCGGATCCACACGTCGACCACCGGTGTGCTGGTCTTTCCCGAAGTCGACGAGCCCGAAGAGATCCACATCGATCAGAACGACCTGAAGATCGATGTCTTCCGCTCGTCAGGTCCGGGTGGCCAGTCGGTGAACACGACGGACTCCGCGGTGCGGATCACGCACCTGCCAACCGGCATCGTGGTGTCGATGCAGAACGAGAAGTCGCAACTGCAGAACCGCGAGGCTGGGATGCGCGTGCTGCGAGCCCGGCTGCTGGCCAAGCAGCAGGAGGAGCGGGATGCCGCGGCATCCGATGCCCGGCGCTCGCAGATCCGAGGGATGGATCGCTCCGAGCGCATTCGCACGTACAACTTCCCCGAGAACCGCATCGCCGATCACCGTACCGGATACAAGGCCTACAACCTTGATCAGGTGATGGACGGTGCCCTCGAGCCGATCATCGCGTCGTGCATCGCCGCCGACGAGGAGGAACGGCTCGCGGCTCTGGGGTCAGGCGGGAACTGATTCCCCGCCACCCGGTTGGCCGCATAGCCCGCCCCGACGGTCTCTACCGCGCAACGATGGCCAGGCCAATCGTCCCGAGGTAGACGCCGGGAATCGTGACCCCTTCGAATCCGATGCCGCGACGATCGCGCACGAGAAGCCCGATCGCGAGGACCGCTGACATGAACGCTGTTCCCGCCAACAGCACCAGACTCGACGGACCTGCGGCCTCGTAGATGGTGCCGTCGCGGTACGACACGTCGGCTATCGAGATCATCAGCGTGTCGAACACGTTCCCGCCGATGATGTTCCCGACCCCGAGGGTCAGAGCGCCCATCCGGACCGCCGCGATGAGGGTGATCAGTTCGGGCAGCGAGCTGATGGCAGTGGTCACCGTGAACCCGGTGACATCGCTCGGCCACCCCGTCGCCGCCGCAACTCCCAGCCCCGCGCGGCCGATGACCCATCCGGTCCCTGCCGTGACGAGGGCGAGTCCCGCGAAGGTGACCCACAGGCGGGGGAGAGATGTCGTCGGCTGCGTCGTGTCATCGTCGTCAACCGTCTGCGACGTCCGGCGCGGACTCCACATCTCGTCGGCCCGCATCCGTCGCAGCAGAAACAGGCTGTAAACGTAGATCACCGGGATCAGAAGTGACAGCGGGTGAATCCATCCCCACGAGAGGGTGGGTGTCGCGTAGGCGATCACCGGAATCGTCAGCAGTGCGACGAGGGTCAGAGATTGCCCGAGATTCTCGAGCGAGGCCGCGGCGTGCTCGAGGTTCGCGCGCCGGTAGAGGAGGTCGGCCACCGCCAGCCAGACTGTCTGAATCGCCACCCCGCCTACCGGGTTGGCAAGCGCGAACCCGGCATCCCCGGCGAGCGCTCCGGTGATCGTGGTGATGATGCCGGTCAGCGAGGTCACCGCGCCGAGGAACACAGCTCCCGCGATCGCACGCCCCATTCCGGTCCGGCCCGCCAGCTCGTCGGCAGTGCGAGCAAGACGGGTACCGGCGAACCAGAGCACGACGATCGAAGCGGTGAGTGCAACCGCACTCTGCCACAGTCCCCACGTCCCGTCCACGGCGCCCCTTCCGCGATTCGCAGCCACACACGGTAGCAAGAGGAGCGCACAGAGCCGCAGGCCTTGACTTTCCCGCAGCGGCGCCGCACGGCATCCTGTCGCTGCGTGGGTCGACGCGCTACTGTCGGGGCGTGGTCATGTTCCTCATCCGCGCCCTGATCTTCGTGCTATCCGCAGCTGTCGGGCTGATCGCCGCCGACCTGCTGCTTCCGGGCTTCCGCATCGACTGGGCTGACTGGTGGGGCTTCGTCCTCGCCGTGCTGATCTTCGCGGTGCTCCAGAGC
>NZ_DBHD01000100.1:0-3912 GCF_002296025.1 Microbacterium sp. UBA837 | reverse complement strand
CGCACCGGCCCGTAGACTGGGCGCTCGTGAGTGAACGCGTCCTGGTGAACCAGCTGAAGCAACTGCCCGCGGGCTCCGTCTCCGTTTCCGGATGGGTCGAGACGGTGCGCGACCAGAAGAAGGTGCAGTTCGTCATCCTGCGCGATGAGACAGGCGCCGTCCAGTTGGTCAATCCCGCGACCCGCGAACTTCCCGAGGATGCCGACGATACGGCTCACGCGGCACTTGCGTTGACGGAGACCATCTCGGCTCTGTCGACCGGCACCTTCCTCACGGTGACCGGAGAACTCAAGCACGACGAGCGCGTCAAGCTCGGAGGTGTCGAGATCAAGATCCACACTCTCGAGATCGCCGCGGCATCCGACCCCGAGACACCCATCGCCGCCGACAGCGGGCTCGACAAGCGCATGGACTGGCGCTTCATCGATCTGCGTCAGGCCCGCAACAACCTGATCTTCCGCGTGCAGACCACCCTCGAGCACGCGATGCGCAGCTACTGGATCGAGCGCGACTACATCGAGATCCACTCCCCCAAGCTCATGTCGAGCCCCGCCGAATCGCGTGCGGAGCTGTTCCAGCTGGAGTACTTCGGAGACCAGACCGCCTACCTCGCGCAGAGCCCCCAACACTTCAAGCAGATGGCGCAGGCCGCGGGCTTTGGCAAGGTGTTCGAGATCGCCGACGCCTTCCGCGCCGACCCCAGCTTCACGAGCCGCCACGCCACCGAGTTCACCTCCATCGACGCGGAGATCAGCTGGGTCGAGTCCCACGAAGACGTCGCGCGGATGCAAGAAGAGCTGCTTCAGACCGCGATCGCCGCCGTCAAAGAGAAGCACGGCGCCGAGATCGAGGAGCTCTTCGGACTCGAGGTCACGGTTCCGACCCTGCCGTTCCCACGCATTCCGCTTGCCGAGGCCCGGTCGATCGTCGCATCCCGCGGCTACGAGATCCCCCGCGCTGACGGCGACCTCGACCCCGAGGGCGAACGCCAGCTGTCGGCGTACGTGAAGGAAACGTACGACCACGACTTCGTGTTCGTCACCGACTACCACCCCGAGATCCGGCCGTTCTACCACATGCGCGATCCCAGGACCGGGATGACCAAGAGCTACGACCTGCTCTACCGCGGCACCGAGATCACCACCGGCGCGCAGCGCGAGCACCGCGTCGAGGTCCTCGAGGCGCAGGCCACCGAGAAGGGCCTGGATGTCGCGGGGCTCGAGCACTATCTCGACTTCTTCCGCTACGGCGTTCCCCCGCACGGTGGTTTCGGGATGGGGCTCGCGCGCCTTCTCATGCTGCTGCTGGGCGAATCCTCCATCCGCGAAGTGACCTTCCTCTTCCGCGGCCCCACGCGCCTCGCGCCCTGAGCCGGTCACCGGTCACGCCTACGCTGGAGACATGACCGCGGCTTCGGCATCCGAGCTCACTCCCTCGAGCCCCGAGGGGACCCACAACTTTCGCGACGTCGGCGGTCTGCCCGTCGTGTCGGGCGATCGTACGCGCGTCGGGGTTCTCTACAGGTCGGATGCCCTGAGCGACCTGACGCCTCGCGGCCTGGATCAACTGGCCGCGAGCGACATCGAGGTCGTCATCGACTTCCGTACCGACACCGAGAGGCAGATGGCGCCCGACCGGCTTCCCGCATCGCCGCCGCCGCGCGTTGTGCAACTGGGCGTGCTCGAAGGCGCAATGGCCGGGATGGCTCAAGAGGTCATGAAGTCCGCCTCGCAAGCGAGCGACCCGGAGGCGGTATCCCGCATCATCGAACGAGCGCTAGCCCAGATCCCCTCGCTGCCGGAACTGTACGTCTCGATGCTGCAACACGGCGCGAGCGCTTTCGCCGAGACTGCCCGGGCGGTAGCGCAGTCTGAGGCAGCAGTCCTCGTCCACTGCACCGCCGGCAAGGATCGCACCGGCGTCGCGATCGCGCTGATCCTCGAGGCGGTCGGAGTCGAGCGCCCGGCGATCGTCGAGGACTATGCGTCGTCGGAGCGTAACCTCGCCGGCCCCTGGACCGAGCGCATGTTCGGGATGCTGCAGGCGATGGGCATTCCGCGCACGCCGGCTCTCGACGATCTCGTCGCCGCGACACCGCCCGCAGCGATCGTCACCGCCCTGGAGTGGGTGGATTCCACCCATGGCGGCGCGGCAGGCTACCTACGCTCAGGGGGGCTGACTGATGCCGAACTCGACGCCCTGCGGCGGCGCCTGGTCTGAGGCCGTGAGCGCCGCGCCTAGATGACGAAGTCGACGGCGTGGCGGGAAGCCACGACGCTGCGGATGTAGGCTGCCACCTCCTGGTGCGCCGGATGCACCTGGTAGGCCTCGAGTGAGTCGAGATCATCGACATCCATGATGAGCACGACGTCCGCGTTGACGTCCGGATACTCGCTGTTGGCACCGGCCGATAGCGAGCGGATCTCGGGAACGACACCGACTAGGGCGCTCAGCCGCCGCGCGACCTCGCCGGCGTGCTCGGCGCGCGTGGCAGCGTCGCCTGCAGCCATCGTCCACATGACCACGTGGCGCAGGGTCATCGTGACACCTCCTGGGCTCGCGATGCGGCATCCGCATCGCGCAGCGCGGCGGACAGCCGTGCAGCGTCCAGACGCCAATGCGCGTGCAGGTCGCCGTCGATGAGCACGACCGGGATCTTCTCCCACCACAGCTCTGAGAGGGCCGGATCGTCTTGGATCGAGAGCTCCTCGACAGTTACCGCGTCGGCCTGGTCGTCGGGGAGGTCGGCGAGGACGTGGTCGATGACGCCACGCGCGACATCGCACAGGTGGCACCCGTCGCGGCCGATGAGAGTCACTGTCGTCACGGTGCCATCGTACGGGGGCGGGATCCTCCGAGGCTCCTGTGCGCTTCGCTCCCGGTTTGCGGGCGCACCCGGTGCTCCCCGTAGCGTGGAGGAAGGCCCCGGAGGGAGAACGGATGCTTGACCTACGCCCGCACGACTGGCGGCGCGCGACGGACGTTGTCGATGCGACGACAGCGACCCTTGGACCGTGGATGACATTCGCGATCGCCGTGGTCGTCGCGGTCGTGTCAGCCCTGGTGCTGACCACGATCGTTTCGGGGATCGTCAAGCTCGCGCTTCGGCGGCGCTCATGGGGTCAGAGTTTCGTTCGCCATGCGCGGCGGCCGTTTCGCACCATCGTCCTGATCATCGCCCTGTGGATAGCGATCGATAGATTCTTCCCCCTGGGACTTGCCGGCGGGGACGCGGCAACCAACACAGCCTGGGATGCCGTCATCGACCGCGTCGCGGCGATCGGTTCTATCGCGGCTGCAGCATGGCTGCTGATCGAACTCGTGCGATTCGCCACCGAGATGGCGCTCGGCCACTACCGGATCGATGTGCCCGACAACCGCATCGCTCGACGCATCCGCACCCAGGTGCTGATCCTGCGCCGCGTGGCCGTGGTGATCATCGTCATCATCGCGATCGGGGCGGCGCTGCTCACCTTCCCCGCGATCCAGACGTTCGGCGCGAGCGTGCTGGCATCCGCCGGGATCGCCTCCATCGTCGCCGGTCTTGCCGCTCAGTCGGTGCTCGCGAACATGTTCGCCGGCATCCAGTTGGTCTTCAGCGAGGCCCTGCGGGTCGATGATGTCGTCGTCGCCGAGGGCCAGTGGGGCCGCGTCGGCGAGATCACCCTGAGCTACGTCGTGCTCGACCTGTGGGATGATCGCCGCCTCGTGCTGCCGTGCACGTACTTCACCACGACGCCGTTCGAGAACTGGACACGCAAGGGCAGCGAGCTGCTGGGAGCTGTCGAGCTCGACGTGGACTGGCGCATCTCCACCGCCCGCATGCGCGAGCACCTGCAGCGCGTCGTCGGCGAGACCGAGTTGTGGGACGGGCGCACGGCAGTGCTTCAGGTGACAGAAGCCACCGGCGGA
>NZ_DBHD01000048.1:0-4128 GCF_002296025.1 Microbacterium sp. UBA837 | reverse complement strand
TCAGGCGCCGACGTAGTCGGCGAGGTGCTGGCCGGTCAGCGTCGAGCGGGCGGCGACCAGGTCGGCGGGCGTGCCCTCGAACACGACCCGGCCACCGTCGTGTCCGGCACCCGGGCCGAGGTCGATGATCCAGTCCGCATGGGCCATGACCGCCTGGTGGTGCTCGATGACGATGACCGACACCCCCGAGTCGACGAGCCGGTCGAGCAGGCCCAGCAGGTTCTCGACGTCGGCGAGGTGCAGACCCGTCGTCGGCTCATCGAGCACGTAGACGCTGCCCTTCTCGCCCATGTGCACCGCGAGCTTCAGCCGCTGCCGCTCCCCGCCCGAGAGGGTGGGCAGCGGCTGGCCGATCCGGATGTAGCCGAGCCCGACATCCACCATCCGGTTCAAGATCGAGGCCGCCGCCGGCACCTTCGCCTCGCCCGAGGTGAAGAACTCCGCAGCGTCGGATGCCGACATATCGAGCACCTCGACGATGTTCTTGCCGCCCAACAGATGGACGAGAACCGCCTCATCGAAGCCCTTGCCCTCACACACGTCGCACGGGGTCTCCATCTGCTCCATGGGTCCGAGCTGGGTCACGATGACGCCCGACCCCTTGCACACGGGGCACGCGCCGTCGGAGTTCGCACTGAACAGCGCGGGCTTGACGCCGTTCGCCTTCGCGAACGCCTTGCGGATCGGCTCGAGCATCCCCGTGTAGGTACCGGGGCTCGAGCGGCGCGAGCCCTTGATCGCGCCCTGATCGATCGCGACGACACCCTCGCGGCCGGCAACCGATCCGTGGATCAGCGAGCTCTTGCCCGACCCCGCGACCCCGGTGACGGCGACCAGGATGCCGAGCGGGATGTCGACATCCACGTCCTGCAGGTTGTGGGAGCTCGCGCCGCGCACTTCGATCGCCCCCGACGGCTGGCGGACGGATGCCTTCAGCTGCGCCCGATCGTCCAGGTGCCGCCCCGTGAGGGTGCCCGAGGCCCGCAGCGCCTCGACCGTGCCCTCGAACATGATCTGCCCGCCGCTCGATCCCGCGCCGGGCCCGAGGTCGACGACGTGATCGGCGATCGCGATCGTTTCGGGCTTGTGCTCGACGACGAGCACCGTGTTGCCCTTGTCGCGCAACTGCTCGAGGAGGCGGTTCATGCGCTGGATGTCGTGCGGGTGCAGCCCCACCGTCGGCTCGTCGAAGACATAGGTGACGTCGGTGAGAGCAGACCCGAGGTGCCGGATCATCTTGGTGCGCTGCGCCTCGCCGCCCGAGAGCGTCCCCGATGCGCGATCGAGCGAGAGGTAGCCGAGGCCGATGTCGACGAACGAGTCGAAGAGGACGCCGAGGCTCCGCAGCAGGGGAGCGGCACTCGGTTCATCCAGCCCTTTCACCCAGGCGGCAAGATCCGAGATCTGCATGGCGCAGGCATCCGCGATGCTCTTGCCTGCGATCTTCGACGATCGCGCCCCCTCGTTGAGGCGAGTACCGCCGCACTCGGGGCAGGGCTGAAACGCGACGGCCCGTTCGACGAACGCGCGGATGTGGGGCTGCATCGAGTCGACGTCCTTCGACAGGAACGACTTCTGGATCTTCGGCACCAGACCCTCGTAGGTCATGTTGATGTTCTCGAGCTTGATCTTGCGCGGCTCGCCGTAGAGGAAGTCGTGCCGTTGCTGCTCGGTGAAGTCCTTGATCGGCACATCCATCGGTACGACTCCGCCGAAGATCTTCACGTACCAGCCATCGGCCGTGTATCCGGGAACCGTGAGCGCCCCGGCGGCGAGCGTCTTCGTCTCGTCGAACAGTTGCGCGAGATCGATGTCGCTGACCTGACCCATGCCGTCACAGTGCGGGCACATTCCGCCGGTGACGGTGAAGCTGCGCCGTTCGACCTTCTTGCCGTCGGCGGTCTGGCTGGTCACGGCGCCCTTGCCGCTGACCGAGGCGACGTTGAACGAGAACGCCTGCGGGCCGCCGACGTGCGGCTGGCCGACGCGGCTGAAGAGGATCCGCAGGAGGGCGTTGGCATCCGTCGCCGTTCCCACGGTCGACCGTGCGTTGGCGCCCATCCGCTCTTGGTCGACGATGATCGCGGTCGTCAGGCCCTCGAGCACGTCGACATCCGGACGCGGGGGCGTATTCATGAACGCCTGGATGAACGTCGAGTACGTCTCGTTGATCATCCGCGACGATTCGGCGGCGATCGTGCCGAACACGAGCGAGCTTTTGCCTGACCCGCTCACTCCGGTGAACACCGTGAGACGCCGCTTGGGTAGTTCGACGTCGACGTTCTTGAGGTTGTTCTCCCGTGCACCGTGCACGCGGATGAGGTCATGGGCGTCCGCGGCGTGCGTCTTCGGTGCAGGCATGAGCACACGCTAGCGGGATGCCGCGACATCCGTCTTCTCGATTCGTGACGGCATCCGTGCGAGTCATCGGCTGTGGCCAACTCAGCAAGAACGGCGGGCGAGCCGGATGCCAGGCGTGGCGTCGCGCGAGCTCGGCCCGGAAGTGAGGACTTAGCGACACCGGGCGCGCCGGGCCGAACCGGTCGGGCGAGAGAGCCGGGCCGGCATCCGACCTTGGGATTCGTGTCGGATCGGCTCCGTCGTCGGCCGTCGCCAACTCAGTGAGAACGGCGGCAGGGACCGGATGCTGCGCACAGCGGCACAACAACCTGCTCCGGAGATGAGGAGTTAGCCACCCCCTCGCGCCGCGCCGGCGATGTCAGAGGCGCGCGATCTCGACCCGGGGGCGCACGGCGATGTCGGTGAGGTGGACGTCGGGGGAGGCATCCACGAGGAACCGGACTGTCGCCGCGACCGACGACGGCTTGATGTAACGCTCGGGCTCGTACGGGGTGCCCATTTCGGCAGACTGCGTGCGCAGCATCCCGGTGTCGGTTTGGCCCGGGGCGAGCGTCACGACCCGCACGCGATGGCGCTGCTCGTCGATGCGCAGCACGTCGGCAAAGCCCCGAAGCGCGTGTTTGGATGCCGTATAGATCGCGTGACCGGGAACGGGGCGAGTCCCGGCGCCCGAGCCGATGAACACTACGGTTCCCTGGCTCTCGCGCAGCAACGGCAGCACCTGACGCGTGAGCTCTGCCGGTGCGAACACGTTGATGGCGAACTGGCGTTCCCAGTCCTCGGGCCTTGCGGTCTCGGTCGTGTGGACCGCGGCAATCGCAGCCCCGTGCACGAGAACGTCCAGGCGTGTGAGTTCTGCCGTGCGGGCAGCGAGGGCTTCGGCATCCGTGATGTCGAGGACCCACGGCGTCGCGCCCGTCTGCGCCGCCAGTTCGCTCAGCGCATCGGCGCTGCGACCCACCGCAATGACGTCGTGCGTGCGTGAGAGCTCGCGCACGATCTCACCACCCATGCCGCCGGTGGCTCCCGTCACGAGGGCTTGGGGGCGAACACCGGATGCGGTCATGCAGAACTCCTTGCGAGCGGAACAGAGGGTGGGACGGATGCCGCGTGCAGCGCGATCCGCACGGCGCTGCGCGCGACCCTGTCGGTCTCACGCAGCATGGTGGGATTCGTGCCCGGCATGGGGCTGATGATCGTGTCGTGCACGACCTCGTCGACGGGGATCCCGGCCACGTGTACGGCGGGGTCAAGCGTGCCATCCGACCCTATGAGCAGACCGGTGGCCGGATCGATGTCGATGCCGCCGGTCGCTCCGAGCTGTCCGTCGCTGTCGGCGACCTGGAAGACGCGCAGGCGTCCGGCATCCGTCAACGACCGCACGAGCGGATCGGCGCTGGAGCCGGCGTCGTGCATGTGCATCCACGCATCGATGAGGGCGCGGGCGGTGATGTCGGCATCCGGGATCTGCGCCGACACCACGCGGAAGCCGTCGTCGGTGATGGTGAGCGCGGGCCGCGGCCCGAGGAAGCGCACGATGCCCGCGGCGTGCAGGGCCAGCAGCTGCCGGTTGCGGAACGCAGGCGGACCGGAACCGAACATCCCGCCGATCGAGAGGAGGCGGCCGAAGGCTCCGCGCCGGGTCGCTGCGTCGAAGCCGCCGAACGCTCCGGCGAGACTTACCGGCTGCCGGGCGGACCCGATCGACCACAGGGCAGCCTTCAGCGGGGAGTCGGCGCCGCGTTCGGCTTCGCGCAGATCGTCGGC
>NZ_DBHD01000045.1:5311-10011 GCF_002296025.1 Microbacterium sp. UBA837 | reverse complement strand
CCGAAAGCCGTCATCGCTGCCCACGCTAGCTCGCCGACATCACAGATCGGTCACAGACTCCCGAGCCTTCGCCCCGAATGCAGAGCCATCCGCGGCCGAAGTCAGTTGGCCCGCAGCAGCTCCCCGCGTTCGATCGCGAGGCGCTGTTCGGCAGGCCCCTCGCCGATGTGCGGGGACTGCTTGATCTTGGACCCGAGCAGGATCATGAGCATCCACCCCCAGCCCATGAGGGGCGCGGTTTCGGCAAGACCCTGGACGAGGAGTACCGCGGCGGTGAGCGTCGGCAGCAGGGTCAGCGCCGAATACGGCCGGTCGGCCCGCAGATCCCAGCGCGGCCGGTCGACGGCGAAGAACCACGAACGCCACACGAACGCCAGGTAGGCGAAACCGAGCAGGAAGACGCCGACGACGCCGAGTTGAAACAGGATGTCGACCCACACGCTGTGCGCCTGCGTGACCTGCCTGCCGTCGAGCACGATCCAGTCCTGGAACGCGGGATCCCACGGCAGCCAGGGCGTGGCGAAGCCGCCGCCGAAGGCGAGGTGATCGCCCGCGCGTTCGAGGACAGCGGTCCAGATCGTTTCGCGGTCGAGAAGGTCAGCCGTGCGGTCGAGCGCGGTGAACACGGGAACCCGCCACCCCCAGAGTGCGAGCGCGCCAGCAGCGCCGATGACGGCATAGCCGACGTAGTAGCGCGTGCGCTCGCCGGGCTTTCGAGCGGTCCGCATCAGCAGCACGGTCGCCAGCACGAGCGCGACCCCGGCGGCGGCGATCCACGCGGTCACGGATGCCGCGAGCACGAGCGTCAGGGCAGAGAGTCCGATCCACACGCCGAGCATGATCCGGCGCGACTCTCGCGCGGCGAATTCGATCGCGAACACGATGACCGCGAGCAGAGCGATCATGCCGAGGAGGTTCGGGTTCCCGATGACGCCGTCGATGCGCGCGCCGGCGAAGATACCGCCGCTGATCCACTCGGCGCCGCCGGCCGCGGCATCCGTCTCGAACCCCGCGTACAGGGTGCCGCCGACGAGCCACGCCACCAGCACCTCGGCGACAAGAGAGAGACCGATCACCCATCCGAGGGCGGCCCCGATCGCGCGAACGATCTCGCGCCAGGTGAGCACGCTCGCGATGGCGACTCCCTGGAAGGTCGTGGCAACCAGCAGCAGCCACGTGAGCGCGGATGTCTCGCGCCAGCCCGACCACGCGATGGACAGCCCGGCCCACAGGATCAACGTTCCCGCAATCCAGGGGAGCCGTCGCCATTGGAACGGTGGGCGGATGACCGCGACCATGATCGCCGAACCGGCGACGATCACGCCGCCGACGATCGCCGTGAGGGGCACGCCGAATCCGAGCACCCAGCCCGGAGCGGTGAACGCGAAGAAGAGGCTGAAGACCATCCATCCGCGCAGCAGAAGATGCCGGGTGCGCTCCCGCTCTGGAGCGACCGGCGGCGCCGAAGCTGGATGACGGCTGAAGCTGGCCATGGTGCTCTCAGGGTAGCGCTCAGCGTCTGCCCGATGCGGGGGCCACTGGCCAGGATGCTGGCGCTCGCGTCGGTACGCTGGTCGCGTGCTGGTTCCGCTCACGAACACGCCCCGCGACTACGCCTGGGGGTCCACCACTCTGATCGCCGAGCTGGAGGGGCGGACTCCGACCGGTGCGCCCGAGGCTGAAGTGTGGTTCGGGGACCATCCCGGCCACCCAGCCCGTGTGCCGGACGGTCGGACTCTCGGTGAATGGCTCGCCTCCGCGGACGCGCCCGAGGGTACTCCGGAGCGCCTGCCGTACCTGCTGAAGATCCTCGCGGCTGGTTCGCCGCTGTCGATTCAGGCCCACCCGTCGAAGGCGCAGGCCGAGGAAGGGTTCGCGCGCGAGGAAGCCGCAGGGACCCCTCGCGACGCTGCGACGCGGACCTATCGAGACGCCAACCACAAGCCCGAGATCATCGTGGCCCTCAGCGACAGGTTCCTCGCGCTGGCCGGCTTGCGCGAGCTCGCCGCCACGCGGCGGCTCCTCGACGCCGTCGGGGAAGCGACAGCACCGCTGCGGGCCGTTCTCGACTCCCACCCGGATGACGCAGACGCGCTCGCGGCAGCACTGATCTGGATTCTCTCGCCGGCAGCAGGTGCGCAGGTGAGTGAGATCATCGCCGCGGCGACGGATGCGGCATCCGACGAGTTCGGGGATGAGCTGGAGCTGGTGCGCCACCTGCAGAGCCACTATCCGGGCGACCCCGGCATCGTCGTTGCCATGCTTCTGAACCTTGTCATCCTGCGCCGCGGTCAGGGCGTGTTCGTCCCGGCGGGTGTCCTGCACGCGTACATCGAAGGGCTGGGCGTGGAGATCATGGCAGCCAGCGACAACGTGCTGCGCGGGGGACTGACGCCGAAGCACATCGATGTGGCCGAACTCACGGCGATCCTCGACCCGCGACCGGGACCCGCGCCCGTGCTCGATCCCGCCGCGGGCACTGCCCGCACGTTCACAGGAGGCGTCCCCGATTTCGTTCTGACGCAGGTGACGGCGGATCCGAGCGCAGCTGTCGAGGTTCGCATGAACGGCATCGCGATCGCCGTCGCGACCTCCGGTGAGGTCGAGATCACGGGTGCGGATACCCAAGACCGCCTCACACTCCGCCCCGGGTCGGCGGCCCTCATCACCCCGAACGAGGGATCGGTCTCGATCTCGGGATCCGGCGAGGCATTCATCGCCGAACCTGGACAGTAGTTCCGCCCGCGACACGCCGCGAATTCCGCCAAGAAGGTTAAGGCGGCGATTGAGGGTTTACGATCTGCGACTTGACCGCAGCGAACTACACCGGTGTAATTACTGCAACACGCTGACCGCGTGGGGGAGTTCTTGAGGTGGGGAGAACGACATGTCGGCTTCGCAGTACCGCTCGGGTGTGCCGGACAACTGGTTCGTCGACCCGGTACATCTTGGCGTGCCAGGCGTACGTCGTGTCGACCCGGAAGACGAGAACGCTCTCGCCTGGCAGACCGACGCGCTGTGCGCGCAGACCGATCCCGAGGCGTTCTTCCCCGAGAAGGGCGGCTCGACGCGAGACGCGAAGCGCATCTGCAGCTCGTGCGATGTCCGCGGCGAATGCCTGGAATACGCGCTCCAGAACGACGAGCGATTCGGGATCTGGGGCGGTCTCAGCGAGCGTGAACGTCGTAAGCTCAAGCGCCGGGCAAGCTGACTGGCTGCGGGGGTTTCAGCGCTCGCGTGAGCCCTCAGCCGGAAACGCCGGGCCCAAGGCGCCTGCGTCGGGGGACGCAACCATAGGCTGACGGCGTCATGCCCGGCACTGTTCACGCGATCGTCGTCGTGCGTCCCGACGGTCGCACGTCCGCGGCGTACCACCTTCGTCGCACCTTCGCGTCCGTGGCGGCGGGCTCTCGCCGTCCGGATGCCGTGACCTTGGTGGTGTGCGGAACCGACCCGGCAGTTGAGGACGCCCTCGAGCCAGGAAACCTCCCCGATCCCACCGCTGATGGGCGGGGCGTGCGCGTCATCCGTCTCGGGCGGCGGACGCGGTTCGCGGCAGCGGTGGCCAGTGCGGCCCTCGAGCCGGATCCTCGAAGCGGCACGGGTATGGATGCCGACCTGCTGTGGTTACTCGCGCAAGACACCGCTCCGGAACCCGAGGCACTGGCCCGCCTCGCCGGGCAGCTCGAGCTTTCGCCGACGCTCGCGTTCGTTGCGCCGAAGCTGGTACGTGATGACCGTCCCGAACGGATCGTGTCGCTCGGTGTGAGCATGACCCGCGCCGGCTCTTCCGTGGAGCTGGCAGCCGGCGACCTCGATCAGGGTCAGCGCGATGGCATTACCGATGTGTTGGGTTCCGACATCCGTGCCGTGCTCGTGCGCGGGTCCGTCTTCCGCGCGGTGCGCGGGATCGACCCGGCCCTCCGCGACGCGGACGAGGGCCTTGACCTCGCTGTGGCAGCACGCCTCATGGGAGGGCGGGTTGCGCTGGTCCCGACGACTCGCGTCGCCGTTTCGGGTGATGGCGTGGCGGGACTCCCATTCGCCGACACCGGCCGCCGGCGCCGCATGATCATCGCTCGGCGCCGCGCTGCCCAGTTGCACCGGCGTCTGACCTCTGCCCACCCCCTCTTGCTCGTTCCGATCTGGTTGTCGCTGCCGGTTGTTGCCCTCGGCCGCACGATCGCACAGCTGGTGATGAAGGATCCGGGCCGGATCGCAGGGGAGTGGACAGCCACGATTCTCGCGATGGTGCGCCTTGCTGCGGTCGCGCGGGGCAGACGCCACCTGCGTCGTCACCGCACCGTGCCCTGGTCGCGGATCGCCCCTCTTCGAGTCTCGACGGCGCTCGCCCGAGAGCGAGCGGTCGAACCCGCCGAGCCCGCGCCGGATTCTCTTCCCCGCGCGGAGCTTCACTTCTACGGTGGGGGCGGCGCGTGGCTCGTCCTTGCCATGGCCGTCGTGTCACTCGCCGCATTCCCCGCCTTGCTGGCGTGGCCAGCCCTCGGTGGCGGTGCGCTTCAGCCGCTGCGCGACACCGTCGCCGGGCTCTGGGCTGACGCGGCGTACGGACTTCGACCGATGGGGTGGAACGTGTCGGGACCCGCCGACCCGTTCTCGGCGGTCGTCGCGGTGATCGGCTCCCTCTGGCCGTTCGCGCCGAGTCGGGCTCTCGTGCTGCTGTGGTTGGCTGCGCTGCC
>NZ_DBHD01000045.1:0-4931 GCF_002296025.1 Microbacterium sp. UBA837 | reverse complement strand
CTGCGCATCACTGCCGGTGTGGGCTGGGCGCTGGCGCCGACGTTCCTGGTCGCCCTCACTCAGGGCGTCCCGACTGGTGTGATCGTGCACCTTCTGCTGCCGTGGCTGGTTTTCGCTGGTGCCGTCGCGCACCGCTCGTGGGTTCCGGCAGCAGCAGCGTCCCTGCTGGCGGCCGCGGTCATTGCTGCGGCACCCTCGCTTGCTCCCGCGCTGGCCGTGGTCCTGATCGCCGGGCTCATCGCGGCGGCCGTGCGCCGTTCCGGGGCGAGCATCGCACGGATGCTGTGGATTCCCGTTCCCACAATCGTGCTGTTCGGCCCCGTGGCATGGACGCAGGTGCATGCGGGAACGCCGTGGGGTCTGCTCGCCGACCCAGGCGCTCCGATCCGCTCACTGGCCGAGGCGACCAGCGCAGGCACTCGTCTGTGGGTGTCTCTCGGGTTTCCCGCATCAAGCGGTGCGGGGTGGGCAGAGCTCTTCTCCACCGTGCCGCTGTGGGTGCCGGCGGTCCTGCTGGTGCCGATCGCGCTGCTTGCGGCATCCGCTGCTGCGACGCCACGATGGCCGGTCGGTCTCGCTCATCTCGCCCTGATCGTGCTCGGCGTCGCAACAGCCGTCGCTGCAACCCACATCGCGGTGCGCTTCGACGGCGCGAACGCTCTCGGACTGTGGCCGGGCGCGGGGCTCAGCCTTGCCTGGTGGGGCATCGTGGGCGGCGCAACCCTGACCCTCGATCAACTCGGTCGGGCCGAGATGGCTCGGTTCCGCCGGCGAGCCGGAGCCGTCTCGGCATCCGCTGCGGTGGTCTGCATCGTGGCTCTGGTGATCCTGGCAGCTCCGGCGCTGACCGCGTCGGCGCGGGGCGCCACGGCACTCACGAATGGTCCGACCAGCACGCTACCGGCGTATGTCGAAGCCGACAGCGGTGGCGACACCGCGACGGGGACGATCGTGCTGACGGCTGAAGCCGACGGCAGCCTCGCCGCACGCGTGGTCTGGGGCGGCAGCGAGACCATCGGGGCACATAGCACCGTGCTCGAGACCCGGACTGCCGTGGATGACGCGTCAGCTCAGCTCGCTGCGACTGCCGCCGCCCTCGTGAGCTCGACCTCGCCAGACGCCGTTGCTGCGCTGGGCGACCAGGGGATCGCCTTCGTGCTGCTCGCTCCTGGCGCCGACGCGCCGGCAGCCGACGTGCTCCGGCGCGAGTCCGCCACCGCACTCGATCAGCGCGATGATCTCGATCCCGTCGGGGCCACCGAACGGGGCGATCTGTGGCGTGTCACCTCCGACATCGGCGCCCGGCCAAGCGCCGCGAGCCCGGCGGGGGGGATCGCACTCGAGATCCTCCAGATCGCCGTCATCGTGATCGCCCTGCTGCTCGCGGCACCGACGGGGAGGAGCCGCGCCCGCGCCCGGCAACATCCGCGCATCGTGGGCCTGACTGCCGCCGAGCGAGCAGCGGATGCCGGAAAGGCCCGACGCCTCGAAGATGGCGCGCAGGAGGCCCAGGCCCTGCCGAGCGAGCCGACGGGTGAGGAGGCAACATGACAGTCACGGCCTCACGCTGGCTCCGACCCGTCTTCGGTGTTCTCGCGGGAGCTGGCGCCATTGCCGCGGTTGCGCTGGTGCCGCAGATCGAGGTCCCCACGATCGCGCCGGAACCGGCGTCAGTGGCTGTCTCGCCACCGTCGGCCGGGCAGACCCTCGTGTGCGCCGGCGACCTCCTCGCGTCAGCGCGAGACTCCGAAGCCGCTGGCTCGATCAGTGTTGCAGCGCCCCAAGCGGTCACGACGGCGGGCGAGAACGCCCTTGATCGCAGCGAGTTGGTCTCGGATGCCACGGGCACCTCACCCCTCGTGCTTCGATCAGCACCGGGCTCGGAGCCCTTCGCCGCCGCCGGATCCGCGACAGTCGCCGACCCCGACCTCGCGGGATACAGCGCGGCGTCGTGCCGCCTGCCGCTGCTGGACTCGTGGCTCGTGGCCGGAGCCGGCACGACAGGCGCCGCCGACCTTATCGTGCTCTCGAACCCGGGCGAGGTTGCTGCGACTGTCACCCTCACTGTCTATGGAGCGGGCGGAGCCGAGGTCCCGCCCGGTGGCGGAGACATCGTCGTGCGACCCGGCGCGCAACGCATCATCCCGCTCGCAGGCCTCGCCCTCGGTGAAGAGAGCCCCGTCGTGCACGTGCAAGCCACCGGCGCGCCGGTCGCGGCGTCCCTGCAGTCGAGTATCACGCGGGTCCTCGAGCCGGGCGGGGTCGATCAAGCCGGAGCGCTCGGCGAGCTCGCAACGCGCCAAACTGTCGTCGGGGTCACGGTCACCGAGGGAGCTCTCGGCACCGGCACGGGGCTTGCCGGGACCATCGTGCGGGTCCTTTCGCCCGATGCCGACACCGAGGCGACGATCTCGGTGCGAGCTGTCGGTGCTGCAGTCCCTGCCATCGATCCGGTGAACGTCCAGCTGCGCGCTGGCATCCCGGCCGCCGTCGAGATGCCCAGCCTGCCGGTGGGGTCGTACACGGTGGATGTGGTTGCCTCGACGCCGGTCGCGGCAGCGGTGTGGCAGACGACCGGCTTCGGTGCGGCATCTGACTTCGCGTGGTACCAGCCGTCCCCGGATATCGAGTCAGCCGCCGTGATCGCCGTACCGAGCGGGCCCGGGCCGGTCCTGACCATCGCCAACCTCGGCGCCGCGGATGTGGCTGTCGAGCTTGCGGAACCCGGGTCTGACCCCGTCCCGGTGACCGTGCCCGCGGGAGCGAGCGTCCAGGTGCCGCTGCGGGCCGCGGCATCCTACGAGCTCACCAGCGGGGGACCCGTGCGCGCGAGCGTCGGCTACGTCGGTGCCGGTGCTCTCGGCGCCTTCCCGGTGTTCCCCTCCACCGTGGGCCAGGAACCGATCGTCGTCTACCCCTGAGCAATCCTCAGAAGTAGCGGAAGCGGTCGGGGCCGAGATCCCACGGATCCTTGCCGAGGTACTGCGCCGCAGCTCGGAACACTGCCCCCTCGATCATCATCCGGCGATGCAGATCATCGTTGCGGTGCAGGTGCGACAGGCGCTCCAGCGGCACCCGGTACAGGATGATGCGCTTTTGGTCGGTCAGTACCGCCCACCGGGGGATGCCGTCGGCATCCGTTGCGGGGGGCATGTCGCCGATTTCGAAGCTGACGTCGCGAAGCTCCTCCCACGCCGAGCGAAGGAACTCCGCCGCGGTGCCGACGGTGAGATCGAACCGGTCGATGCGGGTATCCAGGGGTGGGAGCGGCGGACGAACGACGGGGCTCCGTCCTACGCGCCCGTGGCGCCCATGACGCGCCGGGCGCCGGGATCTCGCCGGGGCTGAGCGGGAGCGTCGCCAGGCCATGCGCCCATCCTAGATCGCCCCCGCGATGCATCGACGCTGCGCCCGATCGTCACCAGGCTGTCATCTGTCCCGCGTGGCGGGGGTCGTCAGCACTGGCTCGCGGGTACCGTGACGGTGATGCGTGAACGGTTGTGCTCCAAGATCGCGTGCGCACGGGAGGCCGTCGCCACGCTCACCTACGATTACGGCGACCAGATGGCGGTTCTCGGCCCGCTGGGTCCGGAGGCCGTGATCCACGCGCACGATCTGTGCAGCATCCACACCGAGCGGCTTGCCATGCCGCGCGGCTGGGTCGTCGTGCGCCACGAGACCCTGCGAGCCTGACGGCGGCGAAGTCTCGACCGTCCGCGTCGTGGGAGAATGGCGGGCATGTCGACCCCCACGATCGCCGCGCTCGATTACGCCGTCGCCGACCTCGCCCTCGCAGACGCCGGCCGTCACCAGATCCGCCTCGCCGAGAACGAGATGCCGGGCCTGATGGCTCTGCGCGAGGAGTTCGGTCCCCGGCAGCCGCTGCGCGGTGCGCGGATCGCCGGCTCTCTGCATATGACGGTGCAGACCGCGGTTCTGATCGAGACTCTCGTTGCTCTCGGCGCTCAAGTGCGGTGGGCCAGCTGCAACATCTTCTCCACCCAGAACGAAGCCGCGGCTGCCGTCGTGGTCGGCCCGACCGGAACCGTCGACGCGCCGCAGGGTGTTCCGGTGTTCGCGTGGAAGGGTGAGACGCTCGCCGAGTACTGGGACTGCACCGACCGCATCTTCGACTGGTCGGCCGAGGGCTTCGACGGCCCGAACCTCATCCTCGACGACGGCGGCGACGCCACCCTCCTCGTCCACAAGGGCGTCGCGTTCGAGAAGGCGGGGGCCGTGCCGGATGCCGCTCCGGGCGACTCCGCGGAGTATCGGGTGGTCCTCGACGTGCTGCGGCGCTCCCTTGCGCGGGACCCCGAGCGCTTCACGCGGATGAGCCAAGAGCTCGTCGGCGTGACCGAAGAGACCACAACAGGCGTCCACCGGCTCTACGAGCTGGCACGCGACGGCGAGTTGCTCTTCCCCGCGATCAACGTGAACGACTCGGTCACCAAGTCCAAGTTCGACAACAAGTACGGCATCCGCCACTCCCTGCCCGATGGTCTCAACCGCGCAACCGATGCGCTCATCGGAGGGAAGGTCGCGTTCGTCGCCGGGTACGGGGATGTCGGCAAGGGAGCCGCTGAGGCCCTGCGCGGCCAGGGCGCTCGCGTCATCGTGAGCGAGATCGACCCGATCTGCGCGCTCCAGGCCGCCATGGACGGGTTCCAGGTCGCCCGGCTCGAGGATGTCATCGGTCAGGTCGACATCCTCATCACGGGAACGGGTAACCGCAACGTCGTCACCGTGGACCACCTGCTCGCAATGAAGCACCTCGCGATCGTCGCCAACGTCGGACACTTCGACAACGAGATCGACATGGCGGGGTTGGAAAGCCTCGCTGGTACCGAACGCGTCGAGATCAAGCCCCAGGTTCACGAGTGGAGACTTCCCACCGGCCGAAGCGTCCTGGTGCTCAGCGAAGGACGCCT